>JAGQYU010000165.1 GCA_020435885.1 Flavobacteriaceae bacterium | reverse complement strand
ATCTCCTTTTTTTACATAATCAGAGAAATTATTGTAGATATTTCTGATAGTGTCTTTGGGTACTGTTGGAATAGAAAGAATAGAATTTAAAGCAACTGCTGAGATATACGAATCCGGATTGTTTTTAGCATACTTTAAGATATAATTGGTGTTTTCATTGTTGATCTCTTTCATTTTACTATTTATTTCTTCAAGTTTCTCAATATTATTTTCTGCTCTTGCTTTTTGAAATTCAGGAAAATAAACATTCATTTTAGAAATTATCTCATTAGAGTTTCTTATAAACTCTAAATAATCATCATTAGCTTTAGAACCTGTAATTTTTGATTGTTCAAGATTATCAATATTTACTTCAACATTTATTTGAGTATTTTCCATAAACAAGCCAATAACCCCATCAATATCTTCAATGTAAATGCCATAGATACTTGGAGAATTGATTTTCCCTTTAAATTGAAATCCTTTATTTGTTATTGTTGTAGAATCTATTGTTATCAAATTTCCAAACTCCTGTTTCTTTAAAAAGGCTTTTTTAGTGTTTAAATTATTCTTTTTAATAGAGCAAGATATGATAAAACCATTACCGATTCCTTTTCTTTCTCTAGTATTACAGGAGAAAACACTAGTTATTAAAAATAAAATTATGATTATTTTTTGTATCATTCTTACAATTTAAAAAACATAAATTTTGTTTTGGTAAAGCTATTTATTAACAATATTATGCTGTTTATTAACAATACTCTACTGAATGCAAAATTCTTAAGATTTTCTTTAGAATTCAAATCTACTATCGCAGTGTTTTTTATGTTCATTGTTTAAATATCTTAAGTACAATATAACGATATTTTTTAACGTTATTGAAAGACCGCTACGAAAAGAATCCGTTCATTTTAACGCAAGGTCTCCCTATCAATTGAATTCTATTTAATTGTAGGAAAGTATTTATTGTTTTTAAACTGAACATGTTGCTATGAAATAGGAAATATTAAGCACTGTTGATTATTATAATTAATGAGTTGATATTTACTATGACAAAAAAGATTTACTATTTATTTCTCCTCCTAATATTTGTATTAAATACTTCATTTGTTGTTTTTGCAGCTACGCCGGTACTCTCTAACTTTAGAGTAGAGAATTCTAACAAGAGTAGGGTATATTTTGATAGTAGTATGCCAATTAGTGCTACATCATATGCCGGATTTACCATAACTGGAAAGACGATTACTGGCATTACTATTAATCAAGGGCAATTGGCAAATCACTATTTTACTGTTTCAAGCCCTTTTGATTTTTGGGATAATAATACCATCAGATATCGTGGAGGAAGTGATATGGGAATTCATAATATCGATATGGAATATATCAAAAATAATATTCCTGAACCTGATTCATCCACCTATAGATATGTTTCCGCCAATGCAGGTGGTAATGGAGATGGCAAAAGTGAGGATTCTCCATGGACATTTTCTCAAGCCATTTCTAACGCAAGCCCGGGAATGACGATATGGATTAAAGCAGGAAATTATGGGTCTAAGAGTTATTCGTTTAGTAAATCAGGAACAAGTACTAGTCCAGTAAAATGGATAGGGTATCAATCATCTCCAGGAGATACTCCTAATTTGAACTGGTCTTATCCTAACAACATCTCTTTAAATAGTACAGTAATGCCTCTTTTAAAAGGTGGTAGTAATACTGGAATAACCATATCAGGTAATTATACAATTGTTCGAAATTTTCAAGTAGATAACTATACAACGGGTTTTCGTGTTAGTGGTAGAAGAAGTGGAGTTGTATTAGACAATATTTATTCTTTTAATTCAGCAAAAGGTTATTACGGAGTTATTTTAGATGTAGATGGAAGTAATAAATGTAGACTAATTAATTCTGTAGTTTTTAATGCAGGAACATGTCTAGTAAGGTGGTATGGAACACATCATCTTATTAATAACGTTAAGACAATCCAAGCAAATGGGGGCGTAGATTATTATATTGTCGTTAGGGGGAATAACAATATTGTTAGAAATAGTTATATGGAACATGTCAACAACTCAGGTCATACAGGTCATGGCATGTGTGTGAAGTCAGTTGGTGTTCCTACGGAATATGGTCTATATGAGAATATTGAGATTGTTGGAATTAAAGGAGCCATTGAAGCTAGGCATAATGAAGTGGCTTATAATGTATTTAGAAATATAGAATGCTCTGCTGGGAATATCCCAATTGATAATACTGGAGGTATTCACATTATGAATGGAGCTCATGATAATATTTTTGATAAAATTAATGTTTCTGATGGTGATGCTGGAGTTAGAGTATGGGCAACCAGTGAAAAAACTGATGCTCCAACTGCAGGTTATAATAATGTATTCAAAAATAGTAATTGGTATAGAAATAAATATGGTATTTTTCTTTACTCTGATTCATATAAAAATAGACAATTTTACGATAATCATTTTATTAATATTAATATTTATGGTTCAACAATTCGAGCTATTAATAGAACTTCTCTTAATCTTGGAACAAATTACTTAATTAATTCTAACGTTGTAAATAATGCTGATGGGTATAATGCTACTGGATTTGAGTTTACAAAAAATAATTGGTATAGAAGTAGCAATGCTCCAAATGGACAACTATCTGTAGATCCAAAATTTTTGAACCCCGATAATGGAGACTTCCATTTACAAGAGCAATCACCTGTAAATGATTCTGGTATAGATAATGATAAAGTACACTATGGGTTTGATGGGAATGAAAGAGTTAAAGGAAAGTATTCAATAGGTGCTTATGAAGATGCGGCTATAATAACAGGTTCTGTAAGCCCTAGTATTGAAATTTGTGAAGGAGAAACAACTGTACTTGCTGCCTCAGGTGGCTCATCATATTTATGGAGTACAGGTGAAACTACTTCAAGTATTGCGGTTAGTCCTGTAGAAACTACCACTTATTCTGTTGAAATTAGTGATGGAAGTTTTTCTGATACTCATGAAGTAGTTGTAACAGTTAATAAAGCCTCAAGTGTAGAATTAGGTGAAGATATTATAATTTGTGCGGGTGAAGAGGTAGTATTAACGGCAATAGGAGAAGGTAATTTTCTTTGGAGTACAGGAGATACATCAGATTCAATTACTGTAAGCCCTTTGAAAACTACAACATATACGGTTACTGCAAGTAATTCATGTAATGTTGAGGTTACTGATCAGATTACAGTTTTGGTTAATGATATACCAACACTATCAATAAATTACGAATATACTATTTGTGAAGGAAATTCTATTGAATTGACAGCTGAAAGTAATGGTGACGTTTTGTGGAGTACAGGAGAGGATACTCCAATCATAACGGTAAATCCATTAGAAACAACTACTTATACAGTAACTGCTTCTATTGGTTTATGTTCCGTATCTAAGGAAGTAAAAGTAATAGTTGAGAAGGCTCCTTCTGTTGAATTAGGAGATGATATTACCATTTGTTCTGGAGAAGAAGTTGTACTGAGTGCAATAGGAGAAGGTAATTTCTTATGGAGTAATGGAGAAACTGGCTCTAGTATAACAATAAGCCCAATAGAGACAACTGTATATACGGTTACTGCTAGTAACTCATGTAGTGATTCAGTAACTGACCAAGTTACAGTAATAGTAAATGAAACACCTTTTTTAACCGTGCAAAATAATGAATACACAATTTGCCAAGGTGAAATTTTAGACCTAACGGTAAGTACTAATGGAGATGTAGTATGGAGTACCGGAGAAACTACGCCAACAATAACAATAAACCCTACTGAAACAACTATATATAAAGTTACATCCTCCATTAATGGAGCTTGCTCTGTGGAAGAGGATATTTTAGTTAATGTTAATAAAGCACCTAGTGTTGATGCTAGTGATGATTTAACAATCTGTGCTGGTGAAATGATTATTCTTTCTGCTGTAGGAGAAGGTAATTTTCTTTGGAGTACTGGTGAAACAGGTTCTAATATAACTGTAAATCCAACAGAAACAACTATATATACTGTAACAGCTAGTAATTCATGTAATAATAGTGTTACTGATCAAGTGGTAGTTACAGTCAATGAAACTCCAACGTTATCTATCAATAATCAATATACAATTTGCGAAGGAGATTCTATTGATTTAGTAGCAATAAGTAATGGTGAGATGTTGTGGAGTACAGGAGAAACAACGTCTACAATAACTGTTAATCCAATGCAAAATAAAACCTATACAGTTACAAGTTCAATAGGTGGATGTTCAATAAGTAAGGAGGTGAGAGTAGTAGTTAATAAAGCACCTAAAATTGCAACTATTACCCAAGATATTGCAATTTGTTCTGGGGAAGAAGTGACACTGTCTGCTTCAGGAGTAGGTACTTTCTTATGGAGTACCGGTGAAACAAAAAACTCAATAAAAGTTAAACCATCAGTAACCACTACTTATATAGTAACTTCAAGTAATTCATGTGGTAATGTAACTGATAATGTAACGGTTACTGTTTTTGAAGCTCCAACTTTAACTTTAAATGAAGATAAAACAATTAATAAAGGTGAAAGTATAACATTAATAGCTTCAGGTGATGGCACTTTTAAGTGGAATACTGGTGAAACTACCTCTTCCATTGTAGTAGTTCCTGATAAAACAATTACTTATACAGTTACGTTAACTTCTAACGCAGGATGTTCCATAAGTAAGTCAGTAACCATTACGGTTGTTGACAATACAAATACTACAGGCAATGTAGTTGCAAATGCAGGTGAAGATGTTGAAACATGTATTGAAGAACCCGTTACATTAACAGCTAGTGGAGGAACACAATATTTATGGAGTACAGGTGAAACTACACCTTCTATAACTGTAAATCCAAACCAAACTACGACGTATTATGTTACCGTATCTAATGAAAATAGTATAGATACAGATGAAGTAACAGTTGTTGTTTATGAATCTTGTCTTGAAATTGAAGGTAGAGAAATCATTTCAAGCGTCAATTTTTATCCTAATCCAACACAAGGAATTTTAAATATTAAATTTAATGGATATTCAAATTCTATAAATATCTTAATTTTTAATGAGATTGGGATGCAAGTTTTTTCCGAAAAAATTTCTGATTACTCACCGCAAAAAGTTTTAAATCATCAAGTAGATCTTTCTAGATTAGCAAGAGGAATTTATATTGTTCATTTGATGAATAATGGTAACAATCAGATAAGGAAGATACTCCTAATTTGATTATCTATAATCGTTTTCATAAGAGTAAAATTATATATCCACTCTAGGTTCTCTTCATAATTGGTTACACTCTAAATCCATTACTTATATGTTTATTGATATTTTAAATTGTTGATAAATAATACCTTATCTTTATAGGTGTAAAGAAAAATAATATACATTTGTAAAAATGTTATCTATAATCATTAAAATAAATTGTTGTATTTTAATGATTAATTGGTTATTTGCTATGTAATCTATAATAATAATGCTATGAAAATAAAACTCTTTTTTGCTTTAGCTTTTATTTTTTCAATATCTCTAAAGGCACAACAACTTTATAATGATTTAAATGCTGCTTCACTTGTGAATGAAACTAATGCTGTTACCGGTTGGACAGGTGATGGTATTTTATCATCAAGTAATGTTGATGTACAGAATGGCTCATATGCCATGAGGTTAGAATTTGCAGGTCAAAACAATAAGGTAGGTCAATATTCTTTTCCAGCCATAATCGGCGAACAATATACAATAATTATTTGGGCAAAGAGAGGAACTCAAAGTAGTGATCCTGCTTTTGCAAATTGGACGGGATTACAAGGTGCTGCTGTTACTCCAATATCTTCTACCTCATGGACACAGTATACCTTTAATGTAACGGCAAATAATACCAATCCTACTATTAGGATTTTTAGTGGCTCAAAAAATGGTGGTGTAGTAGGTGATTTTATTTATTTTGATGCTATTTCTATTATACAGACTTCAGGTACAGACACAGAGGCACCTACGGCAGTAACTGACATATCCGCATCAGGTATAACAACTACAACGGTAGGTTTATCGTGGAGTGCTTCTACGGATAATGTGGGAGTAACGGATTATGAAGTTTTTCAAGATGGTGTTAGTATTGGTTTAACAGGAGGAGGCACATCATTTAATGTAACAGGTTTATCACCAATGACTGGCTATGTATTTACGGTATTTGCTCAAGATGCAGCGGGTAATGTTTCAACGGTAAGTAATTCAGTAAGTGTAACCACGTTAGATGCAGGTGGCGTTATAGATTATACTTCAGATAATGCTAATTTATTAACTGTTGATTGGCAAGCACGTGATCTATTCGCCGATAGAAATGTCGGAATAGGCACTAATAATACTCAGGGGTATAGACTTGCAGTTGCGGGCAATGTTATTGCTGAAGAAATTAAAATAGCCTTACAGACTAATTGGCCTGATTATGTTTTTGAAACAAATTATAAATTGCCCACTTTGGATGAAGTTGAGAAGTATATAAAAGCTAATGGGCATTTAATAAATATGCCTAACGCAGAAGAAGTAAAAAATAATGGTATTCAATTGGGTGAAATGAATACTAAACTTTTAGAAAAAATAGAAGAACTTACATTATATATTATTGATCAACAGAAGAAAATTAATGAACTAGAGAGGGCAAATATGATTATAAGTATATTAGAGAAAAGAATTGTTGATTTAGAAAAAGCTATCTCCAACAATGAAAAGTAACTTTTAAACTAACTAAATGTTAAGCTATGAAAAGCCCTAATATTCTATTTGTTTTTCTCTTACTTTTTAGTAAAACTTTCTATAGTCAGTCTATTCGAAAGAATCACCTTGAAATGACTGAGACAGAAAAGATAAACCTTGTTAATGCTCTTTATCAACTTAGAACAGGGCCTGATTTGATTAATGATCTTTCTAATTTTCACGGAAACTTCTTCTCGTTTGATAACACTCTCGATCCAAATGGACTTTCAATTCATCTTAATTTGCCGGATAGACCAGAAAATGATATTTTCTTTCCTTGGCATAGACAAATGATATTTGAATTAGAGCAGGCTATGCAAGATATGAATCCTAATATAACTGTTCCTTATTGGGATTCATCAACAGATCAATCAGCTACTTCATCTTTATGGGATGAAAACTTCTTAGGGCAATTTAATGAAGATTGGAACTTAGGTAGAAGTTTAGGTACCTTTGGAGATTTACCAACGCCACAAGATGTTATTAATGTTCAAGCTGAAACAGATTTTTTAACATATTCCAATGATGTTGAAAGGGGCCCCGTACATACTGGTGGGCATAGGTGGACAGGTGGTGTGATGAGAACCCCTTTTTCTCCTAGAGATCCAATTTTCTACTTTCACCACAATTATGTTGATAAACTTTGGGCTGAGTGGGAAAACATTCATGAATCATCTTCGTATATAAGAAATGATATGTTAAGATATAATGGGTCATATAACTTCGGAGGAACAACGTTCCCTATTGTAAATCCTAATAATATTTTAGCACCTAATACTTTAGGGGTATTTTTTGCTGAAAATGGTTTAGCTTTGTTGGAAAACTATTCAGTTAATAATACATACAGAGCACTTGAAAAGTTTTATTACCAATATACTATAGAAGCTGGTAATAATTTTATTGTTCCATCAGGAACTAATTGTAATTTTGAATCTGTTAACGAAATAATACTTAAACCAGGGTTTGAAGTATCATCTGGAGGTTCATTTTTGGCAAAGATAGACAATCAAGTTAATCGTACATCCATAAATAAGAGAGGTAATGAAATTTACAGGAATAAAATTCCGTTTGATGATGTTGGTGAGTTACAAATAGTTGCTTTCTATAATCAAGACTATGATGTATTTCCTATTAACATTTACCCAAATCCATTTTCAGAAAGATTAAATGTACGGTTTGGTAAAAATGTTTTATCTGGAACTATCATGATTTTTGATTTAATGGGAAAACAAATAAAAAATATCCCATTTAAAAATTCAAGATACTTAAATATCGAATCATTAGCAGGTTTAGAGCATGGAGTTTATATCATGCAAATTTTAGATAATGAGACTAAAAAGTTAATTAAAACTACCAAACTTATAAAAATAGAATAGTAAATTCTAATACTTGTCAGCAGCACTTAATATATTAAAAAGTCTTTTTTGTTTATAATGTTTTTTGTAAAACTTTTAAAAAGCATTCATTTAAAATCAAATTTTAGTATATTTGACGTGTTATAGAAAAAGAGAAATATATGTCAACCCTATTTTACTACAAAACCCTGATTTTTTAATTATTATATTTTGTATTGCAGCTTAAAGAGTTCATAATCCTTTATTATTTTTATGTAATTCTTTAGAATCTTGCAACGTAACTATACTTTATTTATTTTGTTAGAAATAAATTAGTTATTAAGACGTTTTTAATAGGAGATGAAAAGAAATTTGTAAGTATTTATATTAAAGATATAATTTTTCTTTTTCAAGCATTAAAATATA
>JAGQYU010000164.1 GCA_020435885.1 Flavobacteriaceae bacterium | reverse complement strand
TAATGAAACTCTTAAGGTATATTACCCCTCATTACCCACCTTATGATATCATTCCAACTCGTAATGTAACTTTTGCTTTTAACCATATTGGCTATAACACTATTGAACAATATGGAGATAACCGGTTTTATTGTTTTGATGATTTGGGTATCGAACCCATCGGACGGTTTTTTGGAAAGGATTGTAATGTGGTGGGTGAAATTCTGCTATCCCGACATGAGCTTTTTTTAAAGCATCGAATCAAAACGCATTGCACAACTAACTTAAACGCTCAGGAGATTGAAGAGCATTATGGTAATCGAGTTCGCTCAAGGATGCGGGAGATGTTTAATTTGGTGGGATTTGATAACAATAGTAAGGATAAAAGAAAATAATTAATCTAAATATGGACCTTCAAATATCTCCTTTAAATAATTAGAATTTACCTCAATTTTGGTAATATCTTTTCGCAGTAGTTCTACAGCCTTAGACTTTGAATAAGAATCAATTTTATTGTTTAGGTTGTTATTCGTATTACCGTGATCAGTGAAAAATTCTTGTCCCAACTTCTCTGCAAGATAGTCCATACTATTCAACAGATTATCAGTATTAGAGGTGTAGACCCCATATTTGCGTTCAGACAAAGCTTCAACAGTAGCTTGTTCAAGCAAAACGGAAGGAATGTTGAGATAGTTAGTGTCGTTGTATATTTTTAGTAGCCGGATAACCTTTCTTGCTTCCGGCTTATTAATTGTCATATTTCGTTGTGTAGAAGCATCAATTTTAAAACAGGTCCCTCTTTTCCAAAAACGATTAGGTTTAACGTACAAATTCAATCTTCTATCTTGTTTATAGTTTCCTATTTCTCTACCCGGTACAATATCAAAATTAATTGCTTGCCCATTTTTCTCAAATGAAATGCAAATGGCCTTAGTTTCTTTAACAACCTTTGCTTGTCGTCCAAATTTTTGATGTAGTTGTTCAAATGTCCAGCTATACATGTCCTCCAGTGTATCAAAGCTATCTCTTCTGAAGGGAAGTAATATGTCAATATCAAAACTTGCTGCATTCGCAGTTCGTTTAGCAAACGAACCTGTGTTCTCTGGAACAGAAACAAGCTTTTCAGAAAAATTATTGACTATCCATAACTTCAATTTGTCTCTTATCAGTACAGCATTATCCAATAATTCGGGATTTTGTTTCAAATCTTCCTGCCTAAGAATGGACTTCAAATACTCATCTGAATTGAAAGATTGTTTTTGCTCCAAAGTCGATTGGTATTCATAAGAAACATATCCAATTCCTGCACCTATCGCGCTTCCCAAAAAACCAATTTTCAAAGCCCTATTACCATCATAACTTTCCCATGTAAATTTCTCCCCACGATCATTATGCTCTAACCATTGCATTAGAATATCAATCAGGGCAGTCACACCAAATCCAATGATAGCACCTTGCGCAATATATCTTTCTTTTTTTCTCATAGTTTAATTATTTCGGATGAATTCCTCCTCCCATCCAATCTCCAGTCAAATGCCAATTTTCATAATGATATAGCCAAAGACTAATCCAGGGTATTACCGTATCAGAAATAAGCATTGATGAAGTAAATTCTTTGTAGCCTGGATAATACAAGCAAAGCCTTTCTTTGGGATAAGTATGAGGAATATCCTCTCCGTTAAAGTTTTTCTCCAAGGTTGGAGTAATAATGCTCACATCTGGTGCACCACCAACTGCATATTTTAATTTAAACGTATATATCTTACTGCGTTCTGTAGGTCTAATTTGTCCCTTAATTATTAAGTTTCCTTTGGAAATGGTACTTACAAATTCAGGATGCTTGGACTTAATTGCACCGTACTGCATAGCAACACTATATTTACGCTTTTTAATCATCTGATTTTGATCCAAAACCAAAAAACGTGTTCTTCTTCACTGGAGAAGATGAAATTCCCGAAATGGATGTTAGAACACCCGTAGAACGATTTATGTTTAAGTTTCCTCTCTCTCGTAAGTTCTCCAGTTCGTCAGTCTGTGCCTTTTGGGCTTCAACAAATATTTCTGTCCCGAACAAACCTTTTAACAATTCACCTTCTTCAAGTACTCCATTTTCCTCCTTTAATTTTTGCCAAGTCTCGTACAGGAACTCGCAAAACTTTTGAAATTCAATATAGTACTGAGGTTCGTCATCCCATTTATCAGTAAAGTCCTCTTCCTCATTTACCGGATTCAGTACTTTAATTCTTCCTGCCTGTAGGTTCATCTTAGATCGTATTTTTGTGATCACATTATCGATTGTTTCATAAATACTATCCTCTCCATTGTAAAACTGTCCTGCAACGGTGGTTAGAACAATACTTGAAGTTTTATAAGAATCATCCTTTTGAAAACAAATATCCCTATATCTTTTAATCAATTGAACCGCTCGTTGCAGTGGTTTCTTATTTTCAAAATCGTCCGCAGGTAATCCTTCAGCTCTTAATGCCTTTTCCAACAAACTCTGTTTTACCATGTTTGCTTTATGATGAAACCACTTTGCATACCCTCTTGGGTTACTACTTACCCAACTATTCAATTCTTTGTCTGGCACTCTAATCTTATCCTCATTATATTCAGATTCTTGAATCCCGGGCATAATGTCCATATGAAAGTCTCCAGCGTAATTCAACCTTACACATCTGTTTTTAAGTTCCATCATGGATTTATACTTCTCATGCTCTCCAAGTCTTCTTTTTAACTCATTATAAATCCTTTGAGGAGAGTGATTTGCCCAACTGGTTTTTAGATGAATTGCAATGTCCAAATCAAATTCATCCTTTCCTATTGGTTTAACTGTGGTCTGTATTCGAACTGAACCATGCGGATAGATATCATACTTGTATGGTTTAAAAAACTGTTCGTCAGATTCTATCCAATCCTTTACAGCTTCGTAGTGCTCAATCATTCTATTATACCTTGTTTTGCCCAATTGAACTTTCTCTGCCATTTTATCAAGTAAGTCGTCTAATTGCGTTCTTTTATCATTAAATAGTATCATTTCGGTAATATTTTAAAGGTGTGTGGTAAAATGGTTTTCCCATCTTCTGTTGCTCCATTTCTAATCTCGTTTGGAGTTGCGAATATTATTTCCTGACTATTTATCAGATCTTCGATTGCTTGCTTTTGAGCATCTGAATCAGGCCTTAATTCATAAATATCTGCATACCTAAATTCATCAATAGGAAAAACAGGGGATGGAGATTCAATTTCCTTATGACTTCCAATAAACGCATATTTGACATGACTGAATTTTTCCGGAGGCAATAATCCAGGATAAACCAATTCCTCATAAAATTCTCTCCAAGGGTCTACTTCACGATTTTTTCGACTTTCAAACCATTTTAAAAACTTAATTAAATTTTTTCTTTTGTTAATGCGGATTCTCAAATCATCCTTAGTAACAGAATCCCTTTTGACATAATTGCATGGCTCTATACCTAATTCATTGAAAAGTTCTCTATTCTCCTCTTTAAAATATTTATATGCACCACCTATTGGTTGATAACCTATGCGATCCTTTTTATGCCTTTTTATTAATGCGTATCTTCCGTTTACTTCTATTCGAAACAAATACGCTACGGTAACTCTAATTGGTTTATTCCATTTAATAAATTTCGTCTTGAATAATTTCCAATTCTTTCTATTTTCAATCATGAAAACTATGAAATCAATAATTGCTCCTAATACAAAACCCAATGAGACCTTAAAAACAGTAGATTTTATATCTGACTCATTAACAAAGACTGATACAATAAAACCTAACAATCCGATAACTAAACTAACTTTACCTTTCATTATTTATCCTTCAATATTTTTTGGATCATTCCCGTGGGAGTCTTTTTGTCGAATTTTACCATTGGTGCCGTGAATGATTAATTCCGACTGTTGATTCTTCGGAATTTCGCGTGCTATCTTAATTGCTTCAGCTTGTGTGTTAGTTACAGCAGTTGCCTTACTATTTCCAGATCCTTTAACCTGCCATCCTTCAGAATGTTTGGCTACATGTTGATTTTTTCCTTTTACCATAACTTTATATACTTAATAATCAAATTGTTATACATTTTTTGTGTCAGAATAAATTTATTTTCACATTGTCATTTGTTTTTTAATACTATGGATCAATATATTCTCCGATAAGAATAAATGCTAACGGGTTTTAAGAATTTACCATCGCATGGTAATTTTTTTTAACTTAGTAGCATTCTATACTAGAATAACATGAATCAAACCAAATCAATCGCATCTGATGAGCTCCTTATGGCACAGCTTCAGAACCTCGACTGGAAACAGTTATGGGTTAGATTAACGGGGCGTTGTTTCTGGTTATTACGTAAACGATATACTGTAAAATGGCCTAGTGATGAAGTAAAGAAGTTTTCCAGAAAAATTATTGGCGAAGTAATTAATAAGATATTCATTGAAAAAAAACGCAATTGGAACACTGATCGATATCCAGACTTTGAAGAATTCATTGTAGGAGTTATCGATAGCCATGTAAACAACACTTTAAAGAAAGAAGGTAAAGAATTCACCATTGGAGATAACGAGTTTTTACTTGATGAAAATGGAGAATCAGAACCTGATGTTCAAGAAATCGTAATAACGGAAGAACTGAGGAATCAAATTTATTATGAGTTGGAGGCATCTGGTGCAGATGATGATGAACTACTCATTTTTGAATGCTTAGCAGATGGGATTCATAAGCCGGAGGATATTAGAAAAGAACTAGGCATAAATGATGAAGATTTTCACAATGCCTGGCGAAGATTAAAAAGAAAAAGAAAAACAATTCAAGAAAAATTAGCAGCAAATGGATACTAATAGAAATAAGAAGACTATTCTGGATTTACTGGATGATGTTGAACTCAAGTTGCTACAAAAGAATACAGAATATGCTAAACAGAATTTGAAAGAAGAGGGACTTGATATTGGAGAGGAAGAGGAGTTTGCAGCACAATACATAAAAAAGATTCAATTTATGGTCAAAGCGATGTCTAATAAAAAACAAGATAGTACATTATTAGAGAGAGCCTTAGAGCGCGTAAAGAAATCAATTTCAGAAAATACTGCTCAAACAACCGAAACTCTTATGACTTTGCTTCAAGAGAAAGCGCCTTCTCTTCAATATCGAAAATTGGAAAAATGGACAGATGACGAGATTAAAGATGTTTTAGCAGATATTGATTTGGTAAGGCTCATGGAAGAGTTGGATCAGGGGTAATAATATGTCAAAAGGAAAGCGAGCAGCTCAGAGATTAATGTTGGAGTGTGGGATAGATGACCCTACAGAATTTCCGTTGGATTTGATCGTCCATGGTAGAGGGGCGACATTAGTAGAAAAACCACTAAAAAATTCAGAAGGGCGTATTGTATTTGGTAAATCAAAAGTTATAATTACCGTAAATTCCGATATCATTTACCTTGGTAAAAAAAGATTTGTCATTGCACATGAGCTTGGCCATTTTGAGATGCACCGTAATTTGGTACCTCTACACCATGATACCGATGCAACTTTAGAATATTTTAAGAATGGTCATCAAGAAACAGAGGCCAATGAATTTGCATCTGAGTTACTGATGCCTGAAAAAATGTTTAAAAAAGAGTGTGAAAATAAAAAATTTAATCCTGATCTACTGAGGTACTTAGCAGATCGCTTTCAAACAAGTATAACATCGGTAGTTTATAAATATTTTGAATTAGGTGATTACCCGATATGCCTTTTTTACTCGTATAATAATAAAGTACAGTACTGGAAGCGTCCAGAAGGATATCCTCATTTCATTAATGATCGTACTAAATTGGCTCCACCTGAAGATTCTGTTGCTGCAGAGTTTTTTGATGAACAAAAAATATACAAGAAAGAACGCAGTAAACAACAAATTTGGAAGTCAACATGGTTTGAAATGAAACATTGGGAGAATGATAATGACTATAATTTTTTTGAATATTGTATAGTAACCCCATCTTATAATACAGTATTGAGCATCGTATGGGAAGAAGCTTAGTATTTATAAAAATAACCTTTTCTCTAAGATTTAATTTATTCTAATACCTTTTATTCGGCAAAAATCTTAGTTAATTATACAGCTAAATATTCTTTACTTTTCTATATTTTGTCTTACTAGAAATTTAATTTTAAAATTTATAAACAATTCATTTTTATTTTTTAATAATAAATTAATTTCAATTACCATTAAAGCTC
>JAGQYU010000163.1:8038-8504 GCA_020435885.1 Flavobacteriaceae bacterium | reverse complement strand
TCATCTTACATTCATTGTTTTACAGTCCAAATAATTATTTGTTTTATACAATGATAGCTTTTGGGTTGTTAGAGACCATTGAAGAGATCATTTTGATCTTTATGTATGATGAATGGGTTTCTGATGTTAAAAGCATTTTATGGGCATTAAAAGATAAACGTAGACGATAAGCACTATTTTACATGAGGTCATTCTCTCTTTTTACCATCATTTTACTTTGCCTGGCATTGCTTATTGTAGATGTATTGGCTTTTACATGGCTACAATCCATCACAAAACTTATTGATTTTCCTCTTTTGCAAAAGACTATTCATATTTTGTTTTGGGTATTTACAGCAGGACTAATACTTTCAATCATTACCTTGAAAATAACATTAGATGATATAAACCCTAAAAGAAAACATTTACTAATAACTTCCTTTTACGGGTTGGCGGTATCGTCATTCATTCCCAAGGTTATTTTTAT
>JAGQYU010000163.1:0-8016 GCA_020435885.1 Flavobacteriaceae bacterium | reverse complement strand
CTTTATTTTACCAATTATGTTTTTTCTGAAGAAGAATCTGTTTTTTTGGTTCCTTTAATTGGCTTGTTATCAGGAATATTACCTTTTTTAGTGATAGTGTATGCTATTTTCAAAGCAGTGTATAGATTCAAGGTTTATCACGTTAATTTAGAAATTGAAAACCTTCCTGATGCCTTACAGAAGTTGAACTTAATACACATTTCAGACCTTCATTTAGGGAGTTTTAATTTCAAATATCATATTTTAGATAGAGCTATAAAACTGATCAATGATGCTAACCCTGATTTTATTTTCTTTACAGGGGATATTGTTAACAATTACGCTTGGGAACTAAAAGGGTGGGAGCATGTGTTTACTAAATTAGTTGCCAAAAAAGGTAAATATGCCATACTTGGAAATCATGATTATGGTGATTATAGTACTTGGAAATCAAAAACTGAAAAAGAACAAAATTTTAAGGCAATTAAAGATTTTTTTAACACTATTGATTTTACACTTTTGATGAACGAAAGTGATGTATTTTTAATTGAAAATGAACAACTAGCTATAATTGGAGTAGAGAATTGGGGTAAACCTCCTTTTAAACAGTATGGCGATTTACATAAAGCTCAAGAAAATCTTGGTAAAAGTGATTTTAAAATTTTGCTTTCACATGATCCATCTCATTGGGATGAAGAAGTTGTTGAAAAGACGGATATTAATCTGACACTTTCAGGTCATACACATGGTATGCAGGCAGCATTAACATATAAAAACAAACAATGGAGCCCCATAAAGTATAAATATAAAAGATGGGCAGGTTTATATGCACAAAACAATCAGTTTTTGTATGTAAACAGAGGATTGGGCTGGTTGGGTTTCCCCGGAAGGGTAGGAATGAGGCCGGAAATAACACATATCAAACTACATAAGACAATTAAAAAATTAAAAATATGACTAGCACGTTCCCTTTATTTGCAGGATTATTAGCAGCTATATTGCACGTTATTTCAGGTCCGGACCATTTGGCTGCAGTAACACCTTTTGCTATTGAAAGTAAACGAAAAGCGTGGAAAGTAGGGCTTTTTTGGGGTATTGGTCACTTATTAGGTATGCTTTTAATAGGAATTTTATTTATGTTGTTCAAAGAAATAATCCCTATTGAAATAATTTCAGCTTATAGCGAAAAATTTGTGGGCGTAATTCTAATTGGGCTTGGTTTGTGGATATTCTATCGAATTTTTAAGCAGAAGAAACATCATAAACATATGCATGTACATGCAGCAAACGGGCCAGCTATCCATACACATCAACATCTACATCATGATAGTAAAACGCATCATCACCATCATTCTAATTTAAAACAAAGCATCATGGCATCGTTGTCAGTTGGTGTTGTACATGGTTTTGCTGGGATTGCACATTTTATATTGTTTTTACCGGTGGTAAGTTTTTCAAGTAGATATGATTCTATCTATTATATTTTAGGCTTTTGTGCAGGTACATTAATCGCAATGATATCTTTTGCTTTTGTAATTGGCAAAGTGGCTGATTTTTCTAAAAATGACCACAATGACACCTTTTTTAAGGGGATAAGAATGGCAGGAGGTCTTTTTGCCTTGGTAATAGGTATTTATTGGCTGCTGGCTAATTAACAAATTCTAGGCAATTGTTCGCCAACAAGAGGGCTTACAATTCTTTTGCCACCAATACTACTTTGCATTACTACTTTATTGGGGTGTTCACTCGTAAACTCGCCAATAACAGCAGTATTTTTACCTTTTTCATGATTTTTCATTAAGGCTAGTACTTCGTTCTCAATTGAAGGGTCAACTACTACTACAAAAACACCTTCGTTGGCAACATACATAGGGTCTAGCCCAAGCATTTCGCAGGCTGCGGCTACTTGTTTTTCTACAGGGATGTCATTTTCTTTCAAATATACACCTAACGATATATCATTAGCAATTTCATGTAACACGGTGCCTAGACCACCTCTGGTTGGATCTCTAAAGAGCTTTATCTTATCGCCAAAAGTATCTAATAGATCATTTACTAAAAAGTTCAAATTTGTTGTATCACTTGTTATAGTTGATTCAAATTGAAGCCCTTCGCGTTCACTCATAATAGCAATACCATGTTGAGCGATATATCCGTTAACTAAAATTTTATCTCCAGGTTGTATGTTTTGAACGGATATAGATGCTTTGGGATGTTGCTCGCCAAAACCGGTAGTATTGATAAATATCTTATCGCCTTTACCACGTTCTACTACTTTAGTATCTCCAGTAATAACAAGCACTCCACTTTCATCTGCTGCTTTTTTAATGGAGTTTACTATTGCTACAAACTCTTCAATTTTTAGGCCTTCTTCAATAATAAATGCCAATGAAATATACTTGGGAATGGCTCCGCACATGGCTACATCATTAACAGTTCCGTTTACAGCCAGTTCACCAATATTACCACCTTTAAAGAAGATAGGAGTAATTACAAAACTATCTGTAGAAATGGCTATATTACTGTTCATTTTTACAATAGAGCCATCATGTTTTTGATTGAGATATTCATTATTGAATGTTGTAAAAATGATGTTATCTAACAATTTTCTGGTAAGCTCACCGCCACTTCCATGTCCAAGATGTATGGTACTGAAACCAAAGTCTTTTGTATCCATTTATTGATCGATTACATGATTAGAAAAATGATAATAAGCTGCACAAGCACCTTCTGATGAAACCATAGGAGCCCCCAAAGGATTGGCAGGCACACACGTTTTGCCAAACTGACTACATTCATATGGTTTTTTTAAACCTTTAAGGATTTCTCCTGCAATACAATTTGCATTTTCAGGTACTTTAATATTACTGATGTTGAATTTTTCTTCTGCATCGTATTGTTCATATTTTTTTCTAAGGCGATAGCCGCTATTAGGGATAAGACCTATGCCTCTCCATTCTCTGTCACTTACTTCAAATACTTGTTGAATGACCTTTTTTGCAGCAATATTTCCCTCTTCTTTAACTACTCGAGCATATTGATTTTCAAGTTTATAAGTTTTACTTTCTAGCTGATTTACAGCTATATAAATACCCTGAACTAAATCTAAAGGTTCAAAACCTGTAACTACAATTGGGATCTTATACTTGTCAACTATTGGGTAATATTCTTCAGTTCCCATAATAGCACATACATGCCCCGCAGCTAAAAATGCATTGATGGTGTTAAATTCATCATCTAAAATGGCTTCCATAGCTGGTGGCACCAACACATGTGAGGTAAGGATGGAATAATTTGTAATGCCCTCTTTTTCGGCATGTAGGACAGAAAGAGCGTTGGCAGGGGCAGTAGTTTCAAAACCTACGGCAAAAAATACTACCTCCTTCTCCGGGTTTTGTTTGGCGACTGTAACAGCCTCAATAGGAGAGTATAACACTCTAAGATCGCCACCATTGGCTTTAGCTTCCAATAAACTTTTCTTACTTCCCGGTACGCGGATCATATCGCCAAAAGAACAAACTATAACTCCATTTTCGAGTAATTCAACAGCTTTGTCAATCAAATTTAATGGAGTAACACATACGGGGCATCCGGGGCCGTGTATCATCCTCACTTTATCAGGGAGTAATTCCAAAATACCATTTTTAACCAATCCATGCGTTTGCCCCCCGCAAATCTCCATGATATTCCAGTTTTTAGTAGTGATTTCATGGATCTTATTAATGTATCTTTTGGTAGCTTCTAAATTTCTATATTCTGATAAATACTTCATAATCAGTCATTAATATTTGTGTAGTATAGCAATTGCCCAAAGGATATGTTTTCATCATTAGGAGATAAGCTCTTATGAAAATACAATTTATAGTTTTTTGGAGCCAATTCCAGCAACATATCAACCAAGGTTGTATTTTGAAAAACGCCACCACTAAAAGCAATGTGCTTGTAATTGTACTTTTTGGCAACTGAAAAAATACTGTTAGCTAAGGTAAACAAGAAATTTGTTATTATTTGTTCTGTACTTACATTAAGTTGTAAATCAGCATAAATGTTAGCGATTATTTCCTTTGCGGAAAGTTTTTTTTCAGGATTGCTTATATAATTAATACAGTTTTTTAAATCATAATCTTCCATTCTGTTCTCCAGAAGAATGGCTGCTTCACCTTCATAAGAATTATAATCAGTTATATTTAATAATGAAGCGACAGCGTCAAATAATCTCCCTACGGATGATGTTTTTAATTTATTTTCTTTTAGCAATGTTTTATAAGTTTTTAATTCACTTTCCGTGAACTTTTGTCCTAAAACAGCACTCATTTTTTCTGTTGATAATGCTAATAATGACACTCTTGGTTCATTGGACATTTTATCGCCTAAAAGCCAATCGAAATATTCAACATGGTGAATTCTGGTAATTGTATTGTGTTGATAATCAAAAAATTCACCTCCCCAAATCTGCCCATCATCTCCTAGACCAGTACCATCAAAAATTACACCTAGTACATGTTCATTAAATAAATTATGTTCACCTAAAACAGCAGTAAAATGTGCTTTATGATGCTGAATTTCAATTAATTTAGCATTAGTTTTTTCAGCTAATTCCATACCGTATTTAGAACTTTCATATGTAGGATGCTTATCGATTAATATGACTTGAGGCTGTTGTTCAAAAATATCAATAAAAGAAGAGGCGGTAGTTACAAATCGTTTATAGACATCATAATTATCCAGATTTCCTAAATACTGGCTAACATATACAAATTGGTTAGGGTAGAAGGTTATACTGCTTTTAAGGTGAGCACCCAAAGCCATAATTTTTTCGGCTGAATTAATTTCAATATCAAAATAATTAGGCGCATATCCTCTAGATCTTCTAAAAACAACTTCTTTATGAAATTTGTTACTGAATTTAACTACCGAATCATCTTGAGGGTGTTCAATATGTAAATTATGTTGTAAAAAATAATCGGCTACTGAAGTTAGGTTTTCTAAAGCTTCATGAGTATTACTTATAATTGGCGAACCGTGAATATTGCCACTGGTGGCTACAATCGGAAAATTTAACTGGTTGGCCAACAATTGTAAAATACCTGTATAAGGCAACATTACACCTAGTTGATTTAATTTTGGTGCTACTACATTCAACGCTATATTGCCTTTGTAATTCTTTAACGGAATAATAGTAATGGGTCTTTCGGTTGAAGTAAGAGAATTGATATGTTTTTGACTGATTTCCAGTTCATTTTGTAAAAACTCCATTGATGGATAAAGTACAGCAAATGGCTTATTCGGCCTGTTTTTTCGTAGTCGTAATTCTTTAACAGTTTTGGTATTTTCTGCATTACAACACAGTAAGTAACCACTCGTATTTTTAATAGCAATTATCTTACCTTCATGCAATAAATTAGCAGTATACTCAAAAATATTTTTATTTTTTAATTCTATTCTATTTCCTTTATTATCAATAAGATATATATCAATACCGCAAGTATTACATGTATTGGTTTGTGAATGAAACCGCCTGTCCGAAGGATTAGTATATTCGTGTTGGCATTCATCACACATTTTGTATTCTTCAATACTTGTATTTTCTCTTTCAAAAGGAAAATGTTGTGTTACTGACCATCTTGGGCCACAATTAACACAAGTTGTAAAAGGGTAGTTAAAGCGTCTGTTTGCAGAATTGATTATATCTTTTTTACAATCATCACAAATGGCAAAATCTGGAGTTAGTGGTAAATTTATATTCCCCTCTTTAGCGGAAGGAATAATGTTAAATTGCTTAAAGTCGATAAACTCAATTTCAGTTATAGAGCTATTTTTGATTTTCGATACCGGAGGAGGGTAGTGCAATAATTTATCATAGAAGCTATTGATATTAACCTCCTCTCCGGTTATAAGAATAATAACGCCCTCTTCATTATTTGATACAGTGCCATTCAATGAAAATTCAGCTGCCAGAGTATATACATAAGGCCGAAACCCCACACCCTGTACTTGGCCGGAAATTAGAATTTTATAGGTTTTTTGCATGGTTAGCACTGCATTATTATCCTATAAATTTACAAATTTTTAAGGTGTATTTTTTCTGATAATTGAAGTATATTCTCTACTAGTTTTGGAATAGCATTTTTTACTTCTAAAGATAATTCAACCGTCATAGGGGTTAACTCTTGAATAGAAACTGTAAATAAATGAATGTCAGGTACTTTATCCATAAGATATACTGCTTCAATCATATCCTTTAGGCCTACATCATGCACACTCAATGCATTGGGAAAATCTGAAGCAAATTTTGGACGAATGAGGGAAATAGTGCCAGCAGGTTTTCCATCCATGGTGGCATCTACAAAAATAATGGTAGGGTAAACTTCAAAACAATTAAGTAGCAGAAAACCGCCGGTTCCTCCATCTAAAATATCTATATATTCCGGTAATTCTAGCTTTGACAATTCTTGAATAAGGTGTACGCCAATGCCTTCGTCGCCCATTAAATAATTGCCAACGCCTAATATTAAAACTGAGTTTGATTTGTCTTTTTCATAAAAGAACGAATCACTGCTTATGGCTACAGGTTTCCTTTCTAAAGTATTCATAATAAATAGATTAAAAAAGTAAATTCACTCAAAAACTACTAGTAATTCAATGAATGAATTTACTTTTATCCAAACTAAAATTATTTTGCAACTATAACTTCTTCGTCTTCTTTAACTTTTAATTCTCCTTCCATTTTTTTGATCCTTTCATCACAGACAAATTTATAACCTCCAAACATGGATGAGACTTCTCCGCGGCCTTCAAGCCAATCATGATAAAACACCAAGTACACATGTACCATAGAGAAGAATATGAAAGCCCACATTGTAATATGATGAATATTTCTAACAGTAAAATCACCTCCTAAAAATGGTATTACCCAACTGAACATTTTAGGTAGCCACCAAGATGACATATCTGCATACAACGCAAATCCTGTAAAGATTTGAATTAATGCAAGGAAAAACATGGCAATGTAGGATATGGTAGCAACACTATTATGACCAATACTGATCTTAGTTACATCTTCTACCTTTTCGTTCATCAGCATTACATCAATTTTCATTACATGCCAAAAGTTATTCCATGTTTTTCTGGTAAAAGGCCAAAATGCTTTCCAGCTTGCAAACCTGTTTCCTGCAAAGGCCCAGTATATTCGTAAGATCATTACAAAGAAAAATACATAGGCAGCTGTAAAGTGCAAAAACCGTATAATACCAAATGAATGCAGGTTAGTTGCTTCTGCACTTGATAGAATGGCAGGTGGGTCAGCAATTAAAAAACCTGTTACAGTTAGTACAATAAGTGCTAATACATTTAGCCAGTGAAAGATCCTTACAGGTAATTCCCATACGTATACACGTTTAAAATTTCTGATTTTTTTCATGATCTTTTTATTTTGCTAAATTTCACAGCTTCCTACATTTTGAACTTGCGAGATGTGATTTCCATGTTCATCATATAAATGTACTGCACAAGCTATGCAAGGGTCAAATGAGTGAATGGTTCTAATGATCTCCAAAGGTAATTCCGGATTAGCAACCGGTGTACCTATTAATGTAGATTCATAAGCAGACATTTGCCCTTTAGGATCACGTGGAGATGCATTCCATGTGCTAGGTACCACTTGTTGATAATTTTCTGTTTTTCCGTCTTTTATTTTTATCCAGTGGGCTAATGCTCCACGTGGGGCTTCCATAAAACCAACACCTTTTGCTTCTGCCGGCCATGATTTTGGTTCCCAAAGTTCGGTATTAGCCATGCGTTCATCACCATTTCTAATATTATTTAATAATGTATTATAGAAATCCATTGTCCATCCGGCAACTAATTTAGTTTCGATACCTCTGGCAGCCGTTCTACCTAAAGTTGAGAATAATGCTTCCACAGGAACGTCAAGGTGAGATAATGCACCGTTTACTGCATCTTGTACTTCTTTATTGCCTCTTGCATAGGCTACAAGCAAACGTGCTAATGGGCCAACTTCCATAGGCATTCCTTTCC
>JAGQYU010000162.1 GCA_020435885.1 Flavobacteriaceae bacterium | reverse complement strand
TTTCTACCCACCTTTCTACCCACTTTAAGGAAGTATATAATTAATTTTCCAATGACCTCCTTTTGCACCGCCAACTCTTTCAATAAGACCTAAATCTTTTAGCGTATCAAGATTATTATCAATAGCAGTAGCACTTAAGCTAACTTTTTCTTCAAGTTCTCTCTTAGTAACTTTACTGTTTTCGTGAATAGCTTTGATAATAGTAACCCTATTATCAGTAAGGTGTTCTACCCACTTCTCTACCCACTTATTAAAATCAAAAGGCCTTCTCACCGTTATTGTAAATATTCCCTCAGTATTGAATTCAGGTTCAGTTAAATTGGCTTCAAGCATTAAATCCCTCATCCTGCCAATACCAGAACCTATTTGCTCTACCATCCTAATTCTTTCAAACAAACCAAATATTAGAGGATTTCTACTTAAGCTTCTTTTACCAAATTCATTTTTAGGAATACCACTAATCAAACCTCCAGGATTAGAAATTTCAACCCTATCGTTAAATACTTCAATTGTAATACGAGCCCCTTTATCATAATAATCCCTATGAGACAAAGCATTAATTATAGCTTCTTTAAAAACCGTTTCAGGGATTTCCCAAATTTCTTTTCTGGGCTGAGAACCTTCTCCTTCAATGTCATAACGTACATTTAATTTCTTCTTTAACCATGACATGGATTGTAAATATTGGCTGTATAATGAACCTGTCATTACTTTATCATCTTCAATAAAGCGTTTGTCAACTCCATCAAAAGCTATACAACGAATTACAGCTTTTTCGAAAAATTGTTCGGGGTTTTCTGCAAAGAATAAAGCCGCTCCATTTTTAAAAAAGCCTTCTTTTGTAAACAACTTAAGATTATTGAAAATTTGCTCATTGGATACGGTAGAACCATATCCTGCCAATAATTTAAATCGATCTATATTGACTTTTGGAATATCTTTTTCTATAGTAATCTCTTTACAAGGAGCTTCATCAAAATAAATACGATCGGCTTGCTGAAAGAAATCCCTCATCTCTTCAACAGTTGTGAGCTTTTGAGAATTGGGACCTTGCCTAACGTAAATTGCCCCTGACAACACATAAGGTTTATTTTCTCCTGAAGGTACTTCAATTACTACGATCTGTTCCCCTTCAACTTCAACTAAATACATTTCACAATCGAGGTTTGGTGTTATCTCATTAATAGAATTTTGAATTTTTGAGCGTTTGGCATTGTCAAAAGAAACTCCTTGAAAGGTATTGTTATCATCAACCCCTATTAGAAGTATACCTCCAGCCGCATTAGCAAAAGCACAAATTTCTTCAGTAACCTCTCTTGCCTTACTTGGGATGCTTCTTTTGAATTCCACATTATACCCCTCACCTGAGGCAATAAGTGATTTAATATTTCCTTCATTTAACATAACTACAAATCTATAAAATCATTTTCAAGTTTCTTTCAAATTCTCTTATCTCTAGTCTCTGAGTCAAATCCAACTAAATTAAACATCTCCCGCATTCTTGATCGCACTCGATTCCCATATGATTCTTCAAGTTCCTGAGCATTGAGATTCGTAGTAATATGTGTTTTGATTAGATACTTTAAAAACAGCTCATAACGTGAGAGCAAAACCTCACCCATTACATTGCAATCCTTCCCAAAAAACCTTCCTGTGGGTTCGATACCTAAATCATCAAAACAATAAAACCGGTTATCCCCATACTGCTCAATAATGTTATATCCAATATGATTAAAAGCGAAAGTTACATTCCGAGTGGGGATCACTTCATATGATGGATATTGAGGAGTAATATGTCGAATGAGTTTCATCAAACTCGTCTTTCCACAACCCACAGGGCCGGTAAGCAGAATTCCCTTTTTGAAATCTATGTTCATTTTTTTGCAATTGTTCAAATCTTTGATTTGATAGTTACAAAGCTTGTAAAGGATTTCCTTGTCTTCTTTGTAGATTTTGAATTTATCCCCAAACAGCAATTTCCCTTTAGCATCCAAGTAGATTAGGATCTTTTCAAAGTCATAAAGAATATAATACCCCTTAAGATCACCCAATTTGTATTGAACCCCACCTTCGGTAATGATATGCGGTGCCGGATGTTTATAGAGGCTCATTGTAATTTTTATTTTTAGTGGTCTTCAGGTTGTCCTGATATGGGACAGTTGGAATGGGTTTGGATTCGTTTTCAGAATGTTGAGTATTCTTTTTTTTATAATTTTTTTGTTTTGATATGTTTGTATTGTTTCTTCCTGTTTTGATATGTTTATCTTTAGATACCAGCACTTGTTCAGTACTTGTCCCGATATTGGTACGGGAAAAGTCCAGAGGTAGTTCATCACTTGTCCCAAAATGAAACATCTTGATCTTGCTTCCCCGAAAGGGATTGTGAGAAGGTTCATAAAGCAGGTATTTCCAATGGCTAAGTTCCCGGATACACCGGTGATAGGTAGTTTTGGAACCGAGCTTGGAAATATCCATGATCTCTGAGCGATTGATATAAAACACAGGTTTGAAATGATAGTCATTCCAAATCCGAAACAAAGCCATATACAAACTGATATGGCTTGGATTTAGACGGTTGTCTTTAGCAAATTGATCCAGTACACTATTCAAGTGTTTGATATAATTAACTTCTTTCACAACCAGAATTAAAACCTGTTCTCGACCCTGTTTTTCTCTAATATCTGCATAATCTCATTGTAATCATAGTACAGTACTCCTCCAATCTTTGTATAGGGTATCGTACCATTAATCCTCAGGTTTTGGAGTGTGCCTGGGGAGATTCCCAGAAGTTCCCGGACCTCCGGAGATTTTAACCATTTTTTATTCGGCTGGTTATTGTGGTTTTGTAATAGTTGTTTGATCTCATCGATAAGTTCCATTTTGAATTCATAGAGATCGTCTGTTGTAATAATTGTTGCTGACATAATAAACGATTTTTAAAATGGCAAAGCCGCCAGGGTTCTTTTTTTTAAATGACGACTTTGCCCCGATTTGACTTTCATTATGCAAACTTGGATAAGATTGATCGAATTTTTTGCCAAGGTAAAACCAACTTGGTTGTTTTTTTTCAGAAAGAAATTTGAAGAAAAAACCATGATTTTATGGCTAAAACCAACTATAATGACCTAAAAAAGACGATAATCTTATTAGAAGGTTGGCAAAAATCGGAACAACCAAGTTGGTTATACCTTGGTTGTTTTCAGGCATCCAGATCATCCATATGATCCAACAGTGAATCCTTTAATTTATCTAGGAATTTTGTCCGATTGATCTTGCGGTTTCTCAAAGAGAGGTAGGTACGATAATAATCCCCTAATTCAACATTGAACAATTCTTCAGCTATAGAAGCTAACTGGCTAATATCGGCAGCACCACTATTGATCGCCCCACTCGAATGCAAGGCATAGATGAGCTCTGTCAGGGCTATTTTGGAACAGGTCCAGTGTAAGGGTGATTTTTTATGAATATCCAAGATGCCTATGGCATGTGGATTCTTTAGTTGAAACAACCTGTTTTTAAGATAATTGGAAAATCGTTCATAGGCATAGACCTTCCCTAATAAAATATCATGTGAAGTACTAAATTCAGGAGAACGGAAATAGGCTTTCATATTGGTAATATTTAACGAATCTCCATTTACCCGGGTATAATATATTTTGTCCAGTTCGGTTCGTTCCTCCCTGACGTATTGAATGAATTCGAGATTGTAATGGAAGAATTTATTGGCTTTTCTGATCTTATATTTTACATAATCTTTTTGTTCCTGGATATTGGCTTTGGGAAATTGAATTTCCAGTGACCGGATTTCTGAGAAATAAATTAATTCAGTAAGGGGGACTACTTTAATGTTTTTAAAAAAATGGATTTCATCGCTTTCACTTCCAAAAGATTTTGAAATTACAATTTTGTTCATTTGTGCTAGTATATCCCTACACAATAAAATGGATTGGCTGGATTGTTTAATAATCTCGGGATACTGTTCCTTGATTTCATTTAACTGATCGTTTAGTTTTTGGAGTAATATTTCGAATCTCATGGCAGGTTGATTTAGGGGAAATGGATTCTTATTCAAGCAAAAATTGCTTAAATCGCAATTATACTTTAATTAAAGTTTTAGCTGATTACTTAAATTATCAATAACAAAAATTATGCCTATAATAATAAGTATCACCAATTTGAATAAAAAATCATATTTATTGTATCTGGCATCTTATTGAGTAAATAAGACGATTTCTTATGAAAAGTTCCCCAGAATCAAAATTTAACTTTCAAAATCGAAGTAGCCCCATATGAAAATATTTGATCAATATCTACTTTTTAAATGCTTTAAATTTTACTAAATATGGACTTAATCTCGCTGTGAATACGTAGAAAGTTCTCTTCCAGTTCATCAGTACTGATTTTTTTATGTTCAGGTAATAGTTTGGATATTTTAGGTTCCTGGAATCGCACCCGTTTGTCCTTCCCATCCGCAAAGACGATAAACTCACCCTGTTTCAGGCCGTAAAAAGCATCAGCCCTTGTCTTTGAGACTTCCTTTTCCCCCTTGGTAATACGGCTGTTCATACT
Source organism: Flavobacteriaceae bacterium (assembly GCA_020435885.1). Taxonomy (GTDB): domain Bacteria; phylum Bacteroidota; class Bacteroidia; order Flavobacteriales; family Flavobacteriaceae; genus Aureibaculum. The sequence continues at coordinate 5,224 of JAGQYU010000162.1, read as the reverse complement.
CAATCCTGTGCTTTTACTGATACTCTTTGTCGGTTTTATGATGATCTCAAAGAACTGTTCATAATAGTAAGCCGTATCCGGATCATTCGCTTTTCCAAAAAACTGATAGGATAGATTACTTAAAATCGCCTTACTACCTTTATCCCCATACAGCATATCATTCTGAATCTTATCTTGTAATACGTATAAGGTTACAATATCATAACTCCTTAGCGTTGCCGGTATACGATGCATGTTTAATAATCGTATCGTTGATGCTTCTTCCATCATGACAAAGGATGGTTTTTGTCCCCTTTCACTCATCTGCTTTGTGATAGTATGCATTATGGTGGCTATAACCGGGGATAAAGAAGTTTCTCTTTTTGGATTGTTTACGACAGCAATGATCGCCGGGTTTTCAGGGTTATTGATATTCAAAGGAATATCATCAGCAGAAAGTACCATAAATATTTTTTTAGTGCTGATTTTTTTAAAGGCATTTGAAAGTGTACTTCTTACACCTGCCGTTTGTCGATCTGACGCTATCCCATTAATAAAGGCATCTGCCATAGATTTTGAAATTAGGTCGATTTCCAAAAAACTTATCAGTGCCTTCATATCGAGGTACTGGTATAATGCTATCATATGGGGAATCGTGCAATAATCAGGATAATCTATCTTAAGACGCCATATCAAACCACCTATCAATCCTTCGACGGCATCTTTAAAGAACCTCGATGAATCATTGCTGCCCGGTTCCCTGATCTCCAACAGGTTTTCGAGTAGTACACGTGAGATCTCATAGACACTTTCCTCATCCGGTAAATATTTCGGAGCAATAGGATTTACTCTGTGGTATACCGAATCAAAAGAGACGATATAAAATTTGTTGCTTCTCTTTTCAAATAGGGGAAAAGCCATTTCGGTTATCTCAAAATTTTTGTAATCATGGATTACTCCACAAAAGTTTTCTTTAGCAAAATGTTTCAAAAAATTGTATACTACACTTTCTGTTTTTCCACTCCCGGCTGACCCAATGATGGATACCCCTCTCCGGATGTTGTCTAACACAATTTTGGAGTTTTGAGTCTTAAAAATGGCCCTGTATACTTTATTGCCTTTGGTCTCCGATTCTTCCTTGTCCAGATACACATACAACACCATGTTATAAAATAAATACGGTATCAGGCCATAAAGCACCATTCTTACAAACAATGGAAGCGCTAAGTATTGATATAAGGTAAAGGTCAAAATACCAATAAAAAGAAGCATTATAAAAAAGCCGTAGCGGATATATCGTATAATCAAAAACGAAACCAGGCATCCAATACCGACATATACTATCCAATTGTTCATTATATGTATTGCTTTTAATTTGTTTTCTTTTATTAAATCCCAATAGACCCTGACTCCATTGCCCTTTGTATTCCTTTTTTAAGTTTCATAAATGCTTTGAGCGCCAATTGTGCCTGATTGACGGGAATTCTCGGTATTTCTACTCCTGCTTTATGCAATAGTTTGAAGGCTGCCTGTTTTTCATTAGCAGGTAAACCGGCCAGTACTGAGAAAAATTGTTTTGGATCTTTTGTTAAGAGATTTCTTGCCTGATAGCTCTCTACATAATTCCGCTTAAAGCCAAAGGATTTGTCAAAGGTTTTCTCAGCAGCTTTATAGAATTTATCACGGTCAAAGCCTTGTTTAACTGTTTTCCCATTGAGGGAGGTCTCGCATACCTTATTTTTTGCTCCAGGAGATAAACTTCTGGTATTAGACATATCCATCCTACTGACAATAATATGCACATGCCCCTGATATCCTTCTTTTTGCATACCCTGAACGATACGTTTGCCCTGTTGTTGGTGGGGGGCTTGTCGTTCTAACTTGTCAATTTGGTTCTCCAATTTCCTGATGCTTTCTTTTGCACCATCTTTTTCCAATCGATATATCTCATTTTTGAGTTCCAGTATTTTGGTGGCATAGGGTTGGTTCTCCTTAATTTGTTTGTCAGCTTCGGTAAAATAGCGCTCATATTCAATTTTTGCATAATATTTTATGGCATCCACGGTAACTTTTTCATCCCTATAAAAGGAAGCAGCATAATCTTTCATCAGTTCCCGTACATATTTTTGTAAATATTCCTGATTGTTGCTTATATGTTTCAACTCAGCCTGACTTGGACTAACGACTAAGGAATAGAATTTAGGCTCATCCTTTTTGAGTTTTGCAGTATTCCCATCAATTTCAGCAATAACTTCCCATGAAGGGATCTTATCCCTGTACTGATTAAAAAAGTGAACTGCCATTTCAGGGTCTTTGCCTTCATTCTCTTTTTCCAGGTAGTTTACCAAATCCCGTACACTTCCTTTGTAATTGAACCCCGTTTGTTGTGCTGTAATCCCTATATACATTTCCTATAAATTTTTTAATGTGCGTTTAAACTTTACCAGTTCTTCTTCGGTGAGTTCCAGTTTCAAATAATTCTTACCAAAGTTGCTCTTTACTATTTTCACATTCTCCAATACATAGCTAAAATCCTCCTGTATGGCAGTCATTTTATCTTGCAGCCGATCGTACCTTATTTTAGGTATGGTAGTTTCTATTTCTATTGATTCTTTCAATTGCTTTTTATCATATTTTCGTTCCACCAATTCAGATGCTTCCTCAGTGACGTTTTCTTCAAAAAGGGACAATAACATGGCATTGGTAGGTCCGGTCTGGCTTTTTTCAATATCTTTTAGAATAGCAATATTGGCATCGGTACGTTTTCGGTTTTTGATGATCTCCTGCAGGAGGCTCTTGCCAAAGCGGTCAGAAGGCATAAATCCATGCCATTCAAAAAAATTTATAATAAGCTCCATGGTATCGGAATAAGATTTCGATACTTTTTTAGAAAAGCTCTTAAACCGTTTAGCAGTGTTGCGTTTGAACCTTATGGTATAAAAATTGTCCATTTTTCAATTGTTTAAAGCTCAATTGGGTCATTTTTTTTCAATGTTTACAGGGGTTTCCAGAGGATTTGACCCAATTTCAAATATTTATCTTTCTTCTGAAATAATTATAAAATGCTATATGTCAATGGTTTGCGAAGCAAACTGCAATCGTGGCACCGCTTTAGCGTGCCACCCTCTTGCTTCTCAATTTCGTCCCTGCGCCAGCGGGACCAAAATTTCTAAACAATGAAGTTCCTTTCATTGCTGATTTTACATGTATGAAAAGTCAAATCTGAAATTGTGCAGCTTAGTGAAAGTCAAAAAAGAATGCTACACAAAAATAGTGTTGGAATCCAACGAGATAAAGTTAACGATTTTATGCTTTTGAACATAAAAAAACCTCTAATTTAATAGAGGCTTATTTGGTGTGTTTTGATGTTTTAGATATTAAATACATAGTCATAACTATACAGGTTCCGTTGGGCTTCTTCTTCTAAAAGCACATCGTAGTCCAAATGATGTTCCCTTGCATAAGCTTTGAGTTCCTTCCCATATCGGCTTTCTACATCTTCTTTTGAAATAACAAGAAGTCTTGATTGGGTTTCTTCATCGAGATTATTATACGTCAGGTAAATCATAACTTAACTTTTATAATAATCCGTTATCGGCAAAACTGAAGTACTTTTTGTCGGGTGTCAGTATGACGTGGTCTAATACTTTTATGTCCAGTAGCTTTGCAGCTTTGACGACTTTATCCGTTAATTGTTTGTCTGATTCACTGGGTTGTAACTTACTGCTAGGGTGGTTATGCGCTAAGATGATAGCCACCGAAAGGGTTTTAAGGGCTAAGGCAAACAAAATTCGTAAATCTACTATGGTGCCTGTTATACCACCTGTCGATAATTGATAGATACCTTTTACCTTATTTGAATTGTTAAGCAATAGTACTTTAAAGGATTCGTGCAAACCGATAGTTTTAACATCCCAATTGTTAAATAACACCTGAGCAACATCTTCCGAACTTTTTATAGGTTTGGACTGTATTGTTCGTATTTTTTCTTTATAACTTATCTGTATTTCATTAACTTTGTAGCTCATTGTTTTACGGTTTTAAGTGAATAATGAAAAGAGGGCACTTCTTCGAGCGACATGCCCTCTTTATTTTTTGATTACTTGCTAGTTCCCAACAGCAGGATTTCATTAACCAATACTTCGGTTACATAGCGTTTTTCACCCTCTTGGGTTTCGTAGCTTCTTGAAGTTAGTTTTCCCGAAATAGCGATCTCCTTGCCTTTGGTTACATACTTCTCTACAATCTCTGCGGTTTTGCCCCATGCTACCAGTGTATGCCACTGTGTGTCGGATTGTTTCTCACCCTTGCTGTCTTTGTAGTTCTCATTAGTGGCTAATGTAATGCGGGCTACTTTCTTGCCACTTTCCAATTGTGTAATGGTAGGTTCTTGTCCTACATTTCCGATTAACTGTACGTTGTTTTTGAGTGTACTCATAATACTTGATTTTAAATTAAACTTTGATTTACTTATTGTATCCGGAGCGTTTTCCTTTTTTGATTTTTTGAGGGGTACTTCCGAATAATATTTTTGAGATGATTTCATGATCTGATGTTTCTGATTTACTTACTTTCCGTAGCGCCATCGCTGTTACCTTTTTTTGATGCGTACACATTTTCAATATTCAGGCTTTGTGGGGCGTATAAATAGTGGAGTGAAGCGAAACGGCTTTATGCCGCAACGCAATGAATGAATGTTGGTGTTTTGCTGTCAAAAAAAGGTAATGGTGTGGCGTGGAAGTAATCACAAACTAATGTGATGTGAAATCTCAACGATATCGGAAGTAACCCTCATTGAACTAAATGACTGACAAAAAGAAAGCCTGCTTTTCAGCAGGCTCTTTAAAGTCAAAGCTCTTTTAATTACAATTCAAATTGTAAGATTTCTTTCTCCAATTCTACTTTTCTGTCTTCCAACGTAGCTTGTAAATTAGAAGTTACCAATCTGATCAGGTTGGTATTGGTGGTCTTAAATTCCAATCCTGATGCATCTCTTATGTAAAAGGTGCTGGAATCTCCTTGATTGTAATTGAATTTAGTCAGTTCATTCAGGGTTTGTACCAATCGCTCTCTGTTATTGGCCATTCCTCTGAGTTTTTCAAATCGTTGGATTCTATCATCCAGATTTACTGTAGTTGCCACTTCCTTTTTCTCAGGAACTTTAGGAGTATCCTTTGAATTGTCGATAGCATCTTTAGCTAATTGTTGTTGTACTTCTTTTTTAACGGTTGCTGTTTCCTTTTTT
>JAGQYU010000161.1 GCA_020435885.1 Flavobacteriaceae bacterium | reverse complement strand
AATGCCACAAGACAAAAAACCGAGGCGTTTGGCTTCGGTTTTAATAAGTTGAGTATGTTTTTGACGGATATTCACAGTATAAGTTTGTTTAAAACAAACCTCCTTGCATGCCTCCTTTAATTTTTCCTAAATGTTTGTAGGCTAGTTCGGTTACTTCTCTACCTCTGGGCGTTCTTACAATAAACCCTTGTTGTATAAGGAAAGGCTCGTACACTTCTTCAATGGTTTCTGCATTTTCGCTAACGGCAGTTGCTAATGTTGAAAGGCCAACTGGCCCTCCTTTGAATTTATCAATAATGGTACTTAATATTTTATTGTCCATTTCATCCAAACCGTGGGCATCTACATTTAGAGCTTTCAACGCAAATTTTGCAATTTTTACATCTATGTTACCATTGCCTTTTATTTGAGCAAAATCGCGTACCCTTCTTAACAGCGCATTAGCTATGCGGGGTGTTCCTCGACTTCTTCCGGCAATTTCAATGGCAGCTTCCATAGAAATCGGTACATTTAATATGGAGGCACTACGTTGTATAATGGTGGTTAATAGTTCAGTATTGTAATATTCTAATCTACTGCTGATGCCGAAACGTGCCCGCATAGGAGCAGTTAATAATCCTGATCGAGTAGTAGCTCCTATTAATGTAAAAGGCTCTAAATTTATTTGTACGGTTCTGGCATTAGGACCGGATTCAATCATAATATCGATCTTAAAATCCTCCATGGCAGAATACAAATATTCTTCAACAACAGGGCTTAACCTGTGTATCTCATCAATAAATAAAACATCACGTTCACTTAGGTTGGTAAGTAAGCCTGCTAAATCTCCGGGCTTATCTAAAACGGGGCCCGAGGTTACTTTTATACCGGAATGCAACTCATTGGAAAGTATATAAGCAAGTGTGGTCTTACCCAAGCCCGGCGGGCCGTGTAGTAATGTATGGTCTAAAGCTTCATTACGTAAATTAGCAGCTTCAACAAATATCTTTAGATTTTCTAATACCTGATCCTGACCGGTAAAATCCGAAAAGGTAAGAGGACGTAGTTTTTTTTCAATATCCAGTTCCTCTTTAGAGTAATTAAAATTTGTAGGATCAAGGTTTTGGTTCATACAACATGTGTTATATTTTTACTTTGGCCGGTAAAACGATAGCATTGGAAAATTCTTCTTTGATCTCTTTTAATGCTCTGTCTGCTTCTAATCGGGTTTTATAATTACCTACTCTCACTTTCCATTCCGGCGAAAAAAATTCTATTTTAATTTCGGTATCTGGAAACAATGCAGAAAATTCGTCACGTATTCTGTAAGCTCCTTGTTCACTACCATTAAAAAGCTGAATTTTAAAACCTTTTACTTCAGTAATACTTTTATTATAACCTTTTTTTTGTTGGATGAGCTGTTTTATTTCAGGACTGCTTTCAACTGTGACAATCCCTTGTTTTTGTGCATAAATTTCGGAACATGTCAATCCAAAAATCGCTATAATAAATATTGTGTATTTGCGAATAAGTGTTTCCATAAAAATACTTAGTTTTGGCAAATTTAAAATTTTGTTTTCAGCTTTGCACAACAGCGACTTATTTAGAATCATTATAAATTACATTTAACATTATTTTTAGATTTTGCGTGTATTATATAAATAGTATTTTTGTCAAATCTTAATTTTGACGTACTGTGTCAAAATGAGTCTAGTTTGTTTTAAGAAAAAATCATACCAAACAGAAAGAAAACATACATTATAAATATGAAAAGTGTGATTAAACACAGAGCAATTTTGAGATATTTCCTTGCAAGTTTAACATTTATTTTACTACTTACTTCTCAACTTTCTGCTCAAACCGGCGATCCGGAAAAAGGCAAAGGCCTGTTCAACGCAAACTGTGCAGCTTGCCATAAATTAGATAAAAAACTTATTGGGCCTCCTTTAGAAGGTATTTCCGAAAAAAGAGATAGAGAGTGGTTACATGCGTGGATCAAAGATAACAATGCACTTAGAGCTAGTGGCGATGCAGATGCTATTGCAATCTTTGACGAGTATAGCGGTATGGCCATGCAGGCATTTCCACAACTATCTGACCAAGATATAGATGATATTTTAGCTTATACTGATAATAAGCCTCAAGCAACACCAGCATCAGGTGGAGGAGTTGCTACAGCGGCATCTTTGGGGATTGATTCTCTTGAAGTTGTAAAAGGAAAGAATATTTTTAACGCAAATTGTGCTGCTTGTCACAAGTTGGATGCTAAATTAGTTGGCCCTGCCTTGGCTAATATTGCTGATAAAAGATCAAGCGAATGGCTACATGCATGGATTAAAGATAATGCTGCATTAAGAGCTAGTGGTGATGCTGATGCAATTGCCATTTTTGAAGAATATAATGGTTCTCCAATGACTGCATTTCCACAATTATCTGATGAGGATATAAATGCTATTATTGCCTACACATCTCATGCTGATATTTTAGAGCCAAAAGCAGCAGTTGCAGGTGCAGAAGATAGTAATATTGCTAAGTTACCTGCATCAACAGCATGGATTACGTATCTAGTACTTTTCGTTTTTGCCTTAATTGCACTTTGGGTGTACTTTATGAGCAATAATGAGTTTCTAAAACTGGTTACAACTATTGCATTGCTTATTACAGTTGCTTATTTCGGTTATGCCGGATTGATGGGTATAGGAGTTGACCAAGGATATAAACCATTACAACCGATAGCATTTTCGCATAAGATACATGCCGGTGATAATAAAATAGATTGTGAATATTGCCATTCATCAGCTAAGCATAGCAAAACATCAGGAATTCCTTCTGTAAATGTTTGTATGAACTGTCACAAAGGAATTGCAGAATATAATGGGCCTGTAACTTCTGATAAGGATAAAGCATTTTACGATGGAGAAATCCAAAAAATATACGATGCAATAGGTTGGGATTCAGAGAAACTGGCTTACATAGAAGGTTATGAGCAAAAACCAATTCAATGGGTACGAATTCATAATCTACCTGATTTTGCATATTTCAATCACTCACAACACGTAACAGCAGGAGGTATTAAATGCCAAACATGCCACGGTCCTGTTGAAACTATGGAAGAGGTAGAGCAATTCTCTCCACTTACTATGGGATGGTGTATAGAGTGTCATACCACTACAGAAGTTAAAGTTGAGAACAACGCATACTACGCTAAAATTCACGAAGAGTTATCTAAAAAATACGGTGTAGAAAAAGTGACAGTTGCTCAAATGGGTGGTAAAGAGTGTGGTAAATGTCACTATTAATTAATTAAAGAAGTAATACAAAATATACAATGGCATCAAACAAGAAATACTGGAAAAGTGTTGAAGAGCTGAACGAAAACAGCTCTATTGTTGAAAAGCTAAAACAAAACGAATTTGTAGAAGAGATTCCTACCGATCAATTTCTTGGCGATAAAGAAACTTTAGAGGCTTCGTCTACTTCACGTAGAGATTTCTTAAAATATGTTGGTTTTACTACTGCTGCAGCTTCATTAGCTGCTTGCGAAGGACCGGTTATCAAATCGATTCCCTACGTTGTAAAACCTGATGATATAACTCCCGGTGTACCGGATTATTATGCTACTTCTATTGCCGATGGCTATGATTTTGCCAATATTTTGGTAAAAGTTAGAGAAGGGCGCCCAATAAAAATTGAACAAAACAAATTGGCAGGTACTTCCGGTACTACAAATGCCAGAGTTCAGGCATCAGTTCTTTCTTTATATGATGATAACAGATTAAAAGGTCCTAAAGCAAATGGTGAGGCAACTGATTGGGCTACTTTAGACAAAGAAGTTGTAGCTAAACTAAATGAACTGAAAGCTACTAATCAGTCTATAGTTATCCTTACGGGAACGTGTTCAAGTCCTTCTACCAGAAAATTGGTTGAAGAATTTAGTGCTATGTATGGTAATGTTGAGCATGTAGTTTATGATGCTGTTTCTGAATCTGCAACGTTAGATGCTTTTGAGGCCATGTATGGCGAAAGAGCGTTGCCGGAGTATGATTTTAGCAAAGCAGAAACGATAGTTTCTATTGGGGCTGATTTCTTGGCTGACTGGCAAGGTGGAGGTTATGAGGCAGGATATGCTAAAAGCCGTGTTCCTAAAAACGGAAAAATGTCTAAGCATATTCAATTTGAAAGCAATATGACCTTAACCGGTGGTAATGCTGATAAGCGATACATGGTTAAACCTTCTGAACAGATTCAAGTATTGTTGAATGTGTACAATGCTATTATCGGAGGTGGTTCTGCTAAAGAAACATCCGTTAACGAAGGTGTTGAACAGGCAGTTAAACAGTTAAAAGCTGCAGGTACCAAAGGTGTTTTGGTTACAGGAATAAAAGATAAAAATGCTCAGTTATTGGCATTAGCTATCAACAAAGCGTTGAATAGTGAAGTTATGGATATTGTAGCCACTAAAAATATTAGAAAAGGTAGTGATGCTAAAGTTGCTGAACTTCTAGCAAATATGAAAGCAGGAAAAGTAGGTGCTTTGATCACTAATAATACAAACCCTGTTTACACATTACCAAACGGAGCTGAATTTGCTGAAGCTCTTAAAAAAGTAAGCCTTTCAATAGCTTTTGCTACTACTGAAGACGAAACTGCATCAGCAGCACAATATGTTGTTGCTGTACCACATTATTTGGAAGCATGGGGTGATGTGTCTATCAAAAAAGGAGAGTTTGGATTGATGCAACCAACCATCCAGCCATTGTTTAATACACGTCAATTCCAAGATACGTTGTTAAAGTGGACGGGTAGTAGCCAATCGTATTATGATCATTTAAAAGGATTCTGGAAATCTTCTATTTTAGGAGGGACTTCATGGAATACTGCTTTACATGATGGTTATTACAAAGTGGGGGCTACAGTAGAAAGAGTTGCTAATGAGGTAGATTTAGCCGCAGCAGCTAACGGATTAGCATCTTCGATAAAAAGTTCAGAATTAGAATTATCACTATATACAAAAGTTGGTTTAGGTGATGGTAAAATGGCTAACAATCCTTGGTTACAAGAATTGCCAGATCCAATCACCAGAACTTCTTGGGATAATTATTTAGTTATTTCCAGAGCAGATGCAGAAGCTAAAGGTTTAAAAAACTGGACAGTTTCTAATGGAGCAATGAATGGAGATATGGTGAATGTAACCGTAGGAGGTGTAACGTTGGAAAAAGTTCCTGTTTACATTCAACCAGGGCAAGCCCCAGGAAGTGTTGGGTTAGCTTTAGGTTATGGAAGAAAAGCTGCGGTTCAAAAAGAAATGCAGATTGGTGTAAATGCATATCCATTGTTCCAAAACTTTAAGGATGTTCAGGAAGTAACCATTGAAAAAGTTGGTGGAGTACATGAGTTTGCTTGTATCCAGTTACAACATACCTTAATGGGAAGAGATGAGATCATCAGAGAGACTACACTGGAGGATTTTATCAATAAACCAAAAGAAGACTGGAACCCTGAACCAAAAATATCATATGAACACCAAGAGGCTAACTTAGAGGAAGTTGACCTTTGGGATAAATTTGATGATTCTTGGGGAGTGAAGTTCAACATGTCTATCGATATGGCAACTTGTATTGGCTGTGCGGCTTGTGTTATAGCATGTCATGCAGAAAATAACGTTCCTGTGGTAGGTAAAGATGAGATCAGAAAGAGTAGAGATATGCACTGGCTGCGTATTGATAGATACTATTCATCTGATATGACAGTTGAACGTGGTAGAGAAGAAGGAATATACGGTAGTGGAGAATTTTTTGAATCTCAAACACATCCTTCTGATAATCCTGATGTTACTTTCCAACCTGTTATGTGCCAGCACTGTAACCATGCACCTTGTGAAACAGTATGTCCGGTAGCAGCTACTTCACATGGAAAACAAGGTCAAAACCACATGGCTTACAACCGTTGTATAGGTACTCGTTATTGTGCAAATAACTGTCCATACAAAGTGCGTAGATTCAACTGGTTCAAATATTTTGATAACAACGAATTTGATTATAACATGAACAATGACCTTGGTAGAATGGTATTAAACCCAGATGTGGTGGTACGTTCAAGAGGGGTTATGGAAAAATGTTCATTATGTATTCAAATGACACAAGCAACTATTTTACAAGCTAAGAAAGAAGGAAGACCTGTTAAAGATGGTGAATTCCAAACAGCGTGTTCAAATGCTTGTAGCACAGGTGCTATTGTATTTGGAAATGTAAATGATGAAGAAAGTAAAGTTGCTCATCTAAAAGAAGATAAAAGAACTTTCCATTTGTTAGATTTTGTTGGTACACAACCAAACGTTTTCTATCAATTGGATATCAGAAATACTAACGAAGCTTAATAATAACAACGAATAGAAATAAATTATGGGTCATTACGAAGCGCCTATTAGAGAACCGATCATTGTTGGAGACAAAAGTTACCATGATATTACTCAAGATGTAGCTGCTCCTATTGAAGGAAAAGCCAATAAACAATGGAAGATTGCCTTTACTATATCTTTATTGGCCATGTTATGGGGGTTTGGAGCAATAGCTTATACCATAGGTACCGGTATCGGTGTTTGGGGATTGAATAACAGAATTAACTGGGCTTGGGATATCACCAACTTTGTATGGTGGGTAGGTATCGGTCATGCCGGTACGCTTATTTCAGCTGTACTTTTATTATTCCGTCAAAAATGGAGAATGGGTATTAACCGTTCTGCGGAAGCAATGACCATCTTTGCTGTTGTACAAGCGGGTATGTTCCCGTTGATCCACATGGGTAGAATTTGGGATGGTTTTTATACATTGCCAATTCCAAACCCGCTAGGTTCATTATGGGTAAACTTTAACTCACCACTATTGTGGGACGTGTTTGCAATCTCTACCTATCTTTCAGTATCATTGGTTTTCTGGTGGACAGGTCTGTTGCCAGACTTCGCTATGATCCGTGATAGAGCTACCAAACCTTTCCAAAAGAAAATATACAGCTTAGTGAGTTTTGGTTGGAGTGGTAGAGCTAAAGATTGGCAACGTTTTGAAGAAGTATCGTTGGTGTTAGCAGGTTTAGCAACTCCACTTGTACTTTCTGTACACACTATCGTATCATTTGACTTTGCTACTTCGGTTATCCCAGGATGGCATAGTACAGTATATCCTCCGTACTTTGTTGCAGGTGCAGTGTTCTCAGGTTTCGCAATGGTGCAAACACTTTTGCTTATTATGAGAAAAGTGAGCAATTTGGAAGCATATATTACCAGAGTTCATATTGAGAACATGAACAAGGTTATTTTGGTAACGGGTGGTATAGTAACTGTTGCTTATTTGTCTGAATTCTTTGTAGGATGGTACACAGGTAGTAGTTATGAAGACTTCACGTATCTTTCTTGGGGTGCTGCTACAGGGCCTTATTGGTGGGCATTTTGGGCATTAATAACTTGTAATGCCATTATCCCTCAATTCTTATGGGTTAAAAAGATCCGTACAAATTATGTATGGACTTTCATCATATCTATATTCATTAATATAGGGATGTGGTTTGAGCGTTTTGACATTATTGTTATCAACTTAAGTAGAGGTCATTTACCATCTTCTTGGACGATGTTCTCTCCAACTTTTGTTGATATAGGCATCTTTATAGGAACATTAGGATTCTTCTTTGTATTGTTCTTATTATATGCCAGAACATTCCCAGTAATTGCTCAAGCGGAAGTAAAATCTATCCTTAAGGCTTCTGGAGATAATTATAAGAGAGCCAGAGATAATGGTGAAGAAGTGCATCATGAATCTCATGCAGAACCGGTACATGTTGAAGAAGCTCCTAAAGCTGAAGAAAACCATGAAGTTAAAACCAGTAGCTTGTTAGGAAGCATTGGTACTTTTGATATCAATACTCAAACTCCTGATGATCTGAAAAGGATTAGCGGAGTAGGGCCTGTTATGGAAAAAACATTGAACCAAATAGGTATCTACAGTTTTGAGCAAGTAAGTAAAATGACTAAAAAAGAATATGATCTGTTAGATTCTATTACAGGTTCTTTCCCTGGAAGGGCTGAAAGAGATGATTGGGCAGGTCAAGCTAAAAAACTTAAATCATAGTTATGAGTACTAAAGTAATTCAAGCATTATATGACGATGATGATGTGCTTTTAAAAGCAGTTAAAGAAGTACGTGCGGCTCATCATCACATAGAAGAAGTATATACTCCTTTCCCAGTACACGGGTTAGACAAAGCTATGGGCTTGGCTGGTACTCGTATGGCTATAACCGCATTTTTATACGGTATTACAGGGCTTAGCTTTGCGGTTTGGTTCTTAAACTATATTATGATCTCTGACTGGCCTCAAAATATTGGTGGTAAACCAAGTTTTACCTTTTATCATAACATGCCTGCATTTATTCCGGTAATGTTTGAAATGACTGTATTTTTTGCAGCTCACCTTATGGTAATTACTTTCTATATGAGAAGTAAAATATGGCCATTCAGAAAAGCTGAAAATCCTGACCCTAGAACAACGGATGATAAGTTTTTGATGGAAGTAGCTGTTGATGGTAATGAAAATGAACTTTCTGATTTGTTGAAAAGAACAGGAGCAATTGAAATTAAAGTTAACGAAAAGCACTAATGATAGTTATGAAAAGCTTTATAAAAATAACTTCGATACTAGTTCTTATAATAGTAGTAACATCTTGTACTAATAAAAGAAACAGGCAAGTTCAATTTATGGCTGATACAGATATGTATGAGGCTATACCTTATGAAACCTATTCTGCTGATCATTCCGAAGATATATTCAAAGATGGAATGGCTGCTCAATTACCAGTACATGGTACCATTGCAAGAGGAAAGATACCGTATGATTATCCTAATACCGAAACTGGTTATGTAAGTGCAAAAGATTCATTGATGTCTCCTCTTTGGGTAAAAAAGGACTCTATTTATAGTGTGCCTCTGGCAGATACTGATAGAGGAAAGTATTTATACGGAATTTACTGTGCAACCTGCCACGGTTTGAAAGGTGACGGACAAGGCGACTTGGTTAAGAATGAGAAGTTTTTAGGAGTACCTAATTATAAAGACAGAGAAATTACCGAAGGTAGTATTTATCATGTAATTATGTATGGAAGAAACCTTATGGGTTCTCATGCATCGCAGTTAAATGAAAAAGAACGTTGGCAGGTAACTCACTATGTTCAACAGTTAAGAAACGATTTGTTAAAATAATATTGCTTTAGCAAGAATTAATAAGATATGTACACATTTTCAAGTAAATTAAAGATCTTTTCAATTGCTCTAATGATCATCGGTGCATTAGGTATTGTTTATGGTATAATGAGCGCACCTAAGACCACAGAAGATATCAAAGAAATGATGCATGACTCCCATGCAACTGCTGATGAGCATGGAACAACACATGAGGTAGCTCAGGCTGATGCTTCAGATCATGCTACTGCTGGTGAACATGCTGATGAAGAAGCACACTTAGAACATGCTTTAACGTTTGCTAAGAACAGACCTTGGTCTGCTATCTATGTGCCTATGATCTTCTTTTTGTTACTTTCTGTTTGTGCATTGGTATTCTACGCTACGCAAAGGGCAGCACAATCAGGATGGTCTCCTGTATTGTTTAGAGTTATGGAAGGTGTTTCTTCATATATAACTATTGGTTCTTTGATTGTTTTAGCCTTCTTGATTTATTCTTCAATAGGGCATGGAAATCATTTATTCGCTTGGATGTACACAAGTACAGACCCAACTGCAGCCAATTATGATTTTGCTATGGTAACCAAAGGTTGGTGGTTAAATATCCCCGGATGGCTGATCAGATCGGTAATTTATGTGTTGATATGGATTGGTTTCAGATACTTTATTGTTAAAAATTCAAGAGCAGAGGATTCAGCGTCTGACCTTTCATCTTATAAAAGAAACTTTACACTATCAGTAGTATTCTTAGTAGTATTCTTGGTTTCTGAACTGTTTATGGCTTTTGACTGGTTAATGTCTATAGACCATCACTGGTTCAGTCAGTTATATCCGTTCTATGTGTTTGCAAGTATGTTCGTTTCGGCAATTACAACCATTGCTTTTGTAACTATTTACTTAAGATCAAGAGGATATTTACCTTTCGTAAATGACAGTCATCTACATGATTTGGCTAAGTTTATGTTCGGTTTCAGTATTTTCTGGACATACTTTTGGTTTGCACAATTTATGTTACAGTGGTATGCAAACATCCCTGAAGAAACAACCTATTTTTATCCTAGGTTAGTAGGAACATACCAACCGTTATTTATAGGAATGCTTATTATGAACTTTGTATTTCCTATATTGATTTTGATGAATAGCGATTTTAAACGAGTGCCTTGGTTTGTTGTATTGGCAGGTTTAATCATTTTAGCAGGCCATTACATCGATGTATATTTGATGATTACTCCGGGTACTGTAGGTAGCAACTGGCATTTTGGAATTCCTGAAATAGGTTCATTACTATTTTTCTTAGGATTGTTCATTTTTGTAGTATTTACATCATTAACAAAAGCACCATTGCTTGCAAAAGGAAATCCATTCTTAAAAGAAAGCGAAATTTTCCACTATTAAAAACGGATATTTTCTATAAAATATAAAAGCTGTTCTTGTAACAGCTTTTTTTATGAAGGATAGGCTCTAATTATAACGAAAAAAAATGCTTAAAACATGATATAAATCATGAAAATTAATATTTTTGGTTATATTTGCCGCTATATAAAATCCTTCTAATAAATACTAAAATATTAAATGAAAGCACTATTATTTATTATCATTTTTGTAGTAATAGCTGTAGCATGTTGGCAGTTTGTAAAATTGTTAGGACTTACCAAAGTAGAAAACCAAACAGCTACTAAAAAAGAAAATAATATAAATGGATGGTTAATGCTGGCTTTAATGGGCTTTATTTATGGCTTAATGCTTTACAGCTTGTATGCTGCTAAAGATGTTTTATTGCCACAGCTATCAGGATCTGCAGAAGGAGAAGATATAGATTTGCTGTTTAAACTAACCATGACACTGATCTTAGTAGTTCAGTTTATAACTCAATTTTTAATCTACTTTTTTACATTTAAGTATAGAGGAATTAGTGATAGAAAAGCATTTTTCTTTGCAGATAGCCATAAATTGGAAACCATCTGGACGGTAATCCCTGCGGTTGTATTGGCAGGATTGATCATTTTCGGATTGGTTACATGGAACAATGTGATGGATTCTTCTGATGCAGAAAATCCTTTGGTTATAGAGTTATACGCAAAGCAATTCCAATGGGAGGCACGCTACGCAGGTTCTGATAATGAACTGGGCTATGCGAATGTTAGGTTTATAGAAGGAACTAATACTATGGGAGTTGATTTTTCTGATAAAAATGCCTCTGATGATATTCCGTTGCTAGTAGGTGAAGGTAAATTTGTTAAAGAACTGCATTTGCCAAAAGGCAGAAAGGTAATCTTCAAATTACGATCTCAAGACGTACTTCATTCGGCATATATGCCTCACTTCAGGGCTCAGATGAACTGTGTTCCGGGTATGGTTACTGAAATGTCTTTTACACCTTCAGTAACTACTGCAGAGATGAGACAAGACAAAGATGTTATTGCCAAAATGGAAGGTGTAAATGCTGTTAGAGAAAAGAATGGAGAAGAATCTGTTGAGTTTGACTATTTACTGCTTTGTAATAAAATTTGCGGAGCTTCTCACTACAATATGCAATTAAAGATTGTAGTTGACGAAGAAGCAGACTTTAATAAATGGTTGAAAGAACAAAAAACTTTTGCACAAATCAATTAATCCGAACTTAGAATAAAATATTTTACAAAATGTCAGATCATCATCATAAAGAAACTTTTGTAACTAAATACATTTTTAGCCAAGACCATAAAATGATTGCCAAGCAATACCTTATTACAGGTATTATTATGGGTGTGATTGGTATATTTATGTCAATGCTGTTTCGTTTACAATTGGCATATCCAGAGGAGTCCTTTACAATTATTGAAGCTTTTTTAGGAAGAGCTGGTGAAGGTGGTGTTATGACACCGGATATGTATTTATCATTGGTTACCATTCACGGTACCATTATGGTGTTCTTTGTACTTACAGCAGGGCTGAGCGGTACATTCAGTAACTTATTGATTCCATTGCAAATAGGTGCCAGAGATATGGCTTCAGGATTCTTGAACATGATATCTTACTGGTTATTTTTCCTATCAAGTGTTGTGATGGTTCTTTCACTTTTTGTTGAAACAGGCCCAGCCGCTGCAGGATGGACTATATATCCACCGTTAAGTGCCTTACCACAAGCAATATCTGGCTCAGGATTGGGGATGACATTATGGTTAGTATCTATGGCTATATTCATTGCTTCATCCTTAATGGGATCACTAAATTATATAGTTACGGTACTTAATTTAAGAACCAAAGGGATGAAGATGACAAGATTGCCATTAACCATTTGGGCTTTCTTTATTACTGCTATTATTGGTGTAATTTCGTTCCCTGTATTATTGTCAGCAGCATTGTTGTTGATTTTTGACAGAAGTTTTGGTACATCATTCTATTTATCAGATATTTATATAGCTGGTGAGGTATTACATTACAAAGGAGGCTCGCCAATTTTGTTTGAGCATTTGTTCTGGTTTTTAGGTCACCCAGAAGTATATATTGTATTATTACCTGCTTTAGGGATAACCTCAGAAATTATTGCTACCAATTCTCGTAAACCGATTTTTGGATATAGAGCTATGGTGATGTCCATTGTTGCCATAGCATTCTTATCAACTATTGTATGGGGGCACCATATGTTTGTAACAGGTATGAATCCTTTCTTAGGTTCTGTATTTACATTTACAACATTGTTGATTGCCATTCCTTCGGCAGTAAAAGCATTCAACTATATCACAACATTATGGAAAGGTAATTTACAGTTGAACCCTGCGATGCTATTTTCTATAGGATTGGTTTCAACGTTCATTACAGGTGGTCTTACAGGGTTGATTTTAGGAGATAGTGCTTTAGATATTACAGTTCACGATACTTACTTTGTAGTTGCCCACTTCCACTTGGTAATGGGTGTTTCTGCTATTTTTGGAATGTTTGCAGGCGTTTATCATTGGTTTCCGAAACTATATGGAAAAATGATGAATAAAGACCTAGGATATCTACATTTTTGGCTATCTGCTATATCAGCATACGGAGTTTTCTTCCCAATGCATTTTATAGGATTGGCTGGGGTTCCTAGAAGATACTATAACTATACAGCATTCCCTCTTTTTGATGATCTATTAGAGGTTAATAAAGTAATAACCATTTTTGCTTTAATAGGTGGTTTTGCACAACTTATATTCTTGGCTAATTTCTTCTTTAGTGTTTATAAAGGAAAGAAAGCCTCTCAAAATCCATGGAGTTCAACTACGTTAGAGTGGACAACTCCTGTGGAACATATTCATGGTAACTGGCCGGGTGAGATACCTGAGGTTCACAGATGGGCATATGATTACAGTAAATTAGATGATAGAGGTGATTATTGGGGAGGGCAAGACTTTACTCCGCAAACAGTTCCGATTAGGAATGGAGAAGAAGAGTTTTAGACTTTAAAAAAATAAATAAAAGGCCTCATTTTAAAATGAGGCCTTTTATTTTCATTATATTTGAGTAGGTCTAAATTTTATTGACAATGCGTATTCTTAAAAAACTGTTACTGATCTTATTAGGAGTTCTGGCAATTATAGTTATTGCCGGTTTTATATTTCATAATAGGTTAAAACCATCATATGAAGGCACAATGGAATTGTCTTCTCTAAATGATGAAGTTGAAGTATATTATGATGATTATGGTGTGCCTCATATATATGCTAAAAATGAGCTGGATGCTATAAGAACCTTAGGGTATGTACATGCTCAAGATCGCCTATGGCAGATGGAATTGATACGAAGAATTGCCGTAGGAAGATTGTCTGAATTATTTGGAGAGAAAACCATCAAGACCGATAAGTTCTTTGCCTCACTGGGAATTGAGGAAAACACTATTGAAACAGTTGAAAAATTAGATAAAAATTCAAGTGAATATCAACTAGCCAATGCCTATTTAGATGGTGTAAATCAATTTATTGATAAGGGTGCTACTCCTGTTGAATTCTATCTATTGGGAATTACCAAAGAAAAATATACCATAAACGATATATACAATGTTTATGGGTACATGGCTTTTAGTTTTGCCCATGCTCATAAAACAGATCCGTTATTAACGGAAGTCAAAGAAAAACTAGGGAACGATTATTTAAAGGAATTAGATATTATTATTGATGAAAACTCAACCCTTATAAAAAATGAGCAAAACCCAATTATTGAAAGCAAAATAGCAGCAGCAGTAAATGCAATTTATGAAAATCTACCTATTTCTCCTTTTATTGGTAGTAACAGTTGGGTTATAGGGCCTGAAAAGACGAAAAATGGTAAGGTTATTTTTGCTAATGATCCGCACATAGGCTTTGCACAGCCTTCGGTTTGGTATCAGTCACACATTGTAACTCCTGAATATGAAATGTATGGGTATAACTTGGCGTTGACTCCTTTTCCTTTGTTAGGACACAATAGAAAATATGCCTATGGATTAACCATGTTTGAAAATGACGATTTGGATTTTTACTTTGAAGAAAATGACTCATTAAATGCCAATAAGTATAGAATTGATACAACATATCAATCATATAAAGTTCGTAATAAAGTAGTTA
Source organism: Flavobacteriaceae bacterium (assembly GCA_020435885.1). Lineage (GTDB taxonomy): Bacteria > Bacteroidota > Bacteroidia > Flavobacteriales > Flavobacteriaceae > Aureibaculum. Next base: position 4,336 of record JAGQYU010000161.1, on the reverse strand, counting down.
AAGTAAAAGATGCGGATAGCGTTTCTTTTGCTGTTAAGGTTAGTCGCCATGGCCCTATAATGAATGATGTAATAGATAATATGAATGATGAAAGGCCTATTGCCATGGATTGGGTATATACTCAGTTGCCAAACAAAATTTTACAAGTTAATTATATGCTTTCTCATGCCAATTCGCTGAAAGAATTTAAAGAAGGGGCATCATTACTTCATGCTCCGGGTTTGAATATTATGTACGGAGATTCGCAAAATAACATTGCATGGTTTGCTTCTGGTAAGTTGTATAAATTTAATGAGGGTGTAAATCCAAAATTGATTTTAGATGGAGCAAGTGGAACAGACGAAAGAACATCATATTTAGATTTTTCTGAAAATCCACAGGCCATAAACCCTTCGTGGCATTATGTGTATTCGGCTAATAATCAGCCTGATTCAATTGCCGGAATGTTATATCCAGGTTATTATCTTCCTGAAGACAGAGCTAAACGAATTGTTTCATTGTTGGAAGCTAAAAATGATTTCACTAAAGAAGATGTGATGCAGATGATAAACGATGTAACAAGTTCTAAAGCTCACCTTATGGGTAAAGAGGTTGTAAAGGTTATTTCTGAAGAGGAATTGACGGATAATGAAAGAAAAGCAACGGACATTTTAAATAATTGGGATGGTAATTATAATTTGGAAAGTAATGCTCCAACAATTTACAATAGAGTTCTTTACGAAATTTTAGCTAATACTTACAAAGATGAGTTGGGTACAGCATTTAAGCAGTTTACGAGCATACATTTGCAAAAGAAAGTAATTTTTAATCAAGTTTATAGAGATAGTTCTGTTTGGTGGGATGATGTAAAAACTGTGGATAGTAAGGAAACCAGAAAGGATGTTTTTGTTAAATCATTTAAGAATGCCATATCATTTTTAGAAAATCAGTTAGGGAACGATATTGATCTTTGGACTTGGAATAAAGTCCACACAGTTGAATTTAAACACCCAATTGGCGAAGTTGCTATGATGCGAGGTTATTTTAATGTAGGTCCTTTTGAAATAGAAGGTGGTAATGAAGTAATTAATAATCAGATATTTACTATAGATAGTACAGGTTATTATAAAGTCAATGCAGGGCCTTCTACACGTAGGGTTATAGATTTTTCTGATATAGAAAATAGTATGAGTATATTGCCTACAGGTCAGTCTGGTAATCCAGGAAGTGATCATTATGCCGATCAAGCTAAAAAATACGTTAAAGGAGAATTTATAAAAATGATGATGAATGAAAAGGAAATTAAAACTTCTAAGAATGTGTTGATTTTCAAGAGCAGTAAATAGTTATGATGGAGTTTAAATTGAGACCTTGGAATATGAATGATTTGGAGAGTTTGGTGGAAAACGCCAATGATTATGATATTGCTAAAAATTTAACAGACGTTTTTCCTCACCCATATACTGAAGAGGATGGTAAGAAATTTATAGCTTATGCTACAAGTGAAGATGTAATTCGCATTTTTGCAATTGAAGTTGATGGAAAGGCTGTGGGGGCTATTGGTTTACATCCCCAACAAGATATTATGAAAAAGAATATAGAGTTAGGTTATTGGTTAGGCAAAAAATATTGGGGTAAGGGTATAATTTCTAAGGCAGTAAAACAAATGGTTGATTATGCCTTTGAATCTTTTGATATAACTAGGGTCTATGCCAGACCTTTTGGAACTAATGTAGCTTCTCAAAAGATATTAGAAAAAAATGGTTTTAAACTAGAAGCTAATATTGAAAAAAGCATTTATAAAAATGGTGAATTTTTTGATGAATTGGTTTATGGCTTTAGAGTTAGGGATAGAGAATATTAACTACTCAAACAAATCAGAAGATAAATACCTGTCACCTCTATCACAAATGATAGCAACCAGTACGCCTTTTTCTAAAGTTTCGGCCAGTTTCAAAGCAACAGCTACTGCACCGCCACTACTCATTCCGGCAAAGATACCTTCTTCTTTTGCTAGGCGTTTGGTCATAGCTCTGGCTTCTGCCTCACTTACTTCAATAACCTGATCCACTTTTTTAGGGTTAAAAATCTTCGGTAGATATTCTTGTGGCCATTTACGGATACCGGGGATTTTAGAATCATCAGTAGGCTGAGCCCCTATAATTTGAATTTCAGGGTTTTGTTCTTTCAAAAAAGTAGAAACCCCCATTATAGTTCCGGTGGTACCCATAGCTGAAATAAAATGTGTTATTTTTTCTTCTATATCTTTCCATATTTCAGGGCCGGTGGTTTTATAATGAGCCTTCCAGTTATCATCATTTGCAAATTGATTTAGCATAATGTAACCGTCTTCTATTACTTTTTTTTCAGCATAATCTCTGGAACCTTCAATGCCAACGTCAACAGGTGTTAGCGTAACTTTTGCTCCGTAAGCCTCCATAGTCTGTACACGTTCTTTGGTCGAATTTTCTGGCATTACCAACTCAATGTCCAATCCAAAGGCGCTGGCTATCATAGCTAAAGCAATGCCGGTATTTCCACTGGTAGCTTCAATCAATTTATCACCTTTTTTTATTTCACCTCTATCCATAGCTGCTTTAATCATATTGTAAGCTGGCCTATCTTTAACACTACCCCCGGGGTTGTTCCCTTCCAGTTTCAGGTAGAGTTCTACATCTTTATTTTTTATAAGGTGTTGAGCCTTTACCAAAGGAGTATTGCCAATAACATTAAGTATATTTTTAGTGTTCATTTTTTCTGTTTCAATTTTGTTTCGGGAGAATGATAGACCAATGAGTTTTCTGGAATTGAAGCGGTGATCCACACATTACCTCCAATGGTTGAATTTTTTCCGATAACGGTTTCTCCTCCTAAAATAGTGGCATTTGCATAAATAATTACATTTTCTTCCACGGTAGGATGCCTTTTTTGATTTTCCATTTCTTTGGAAACTTGCAAAGCCCCTAATGTAACTCCTTGATATACTTTTACATTGTTTTTTATGATGGTAGTTTCGCCAATTACAACGCCGGTGCCATGATCTATAAAGAAAGGCGAGCCTATTTGCGCTCCTGGATTTATATCAATTCCCGTTAAACGATGAGCATATTCACTCATTATACGTGGAACCAAAGGCATATCAATTTTATAGAATTCATGGCTGAACCTATATACGGCAATGGCAAAAAACCCGGGATAGGCCAAATACACTTCATCAATATTTCTGGCTGCAGGATCATGATCTAAAATGCAATGTGCATCCATGTTTAATTTTTCGATAAGCTCCGGTAAGGTTCGCAAAAAAGATTCCCAAATTTCACAACACGGTATGGTTGGATTTTTACAAACAATAGAAGAAATAGCTTCAAAATCATTTCCGAGTTGCATTATATTTTCATTGACTGAAATATTAGCATCAAACAGTGTGTGGAAAAGTTTATCAGTAAAAGCCTCTGTTTTGCTTTTTAAAGAAAAATCTAGATTAGGCCTCTTTTTGTGAGATTGTATTTTTTGTATGATATCGTCTAAAGACATAATTACTTTTCTATAAAATTATACTGTTGTAAAATGTTGTTAGTTAGGTTTTCTAATCGGTCGGATTTTATGTATTCCCTTACAGTATTGGGATTAAAATTTCCGTTCAAGTAAAAAACAGAGTTGCTTTTTTCACTATTCTTGTAAATGATAATCTCTTTTACAACATCTCTGTTTTCCCTAACGCTTATAAGCGTATTCGTCTTTTCTTCATTCTTTCTATAAACTTCTACAAAACGATTGGTTGTAAGTGTATTGATTTGATTGCGGATCAAATTACTTTCTGTGTCATTGCTAGGTTGTAAATGTATGTATCGTATATCTCTTACATTATTCATAAAACTATTCATATCTCCGGAAGAGTTACTTAACAAACTCAAAATATATTGCGGAACATGAATAGCCGTAACACCCACATCATTCTTGTGGCTGTTATAAAAGCTATTGATAGAATTATAGCTTCCGCAAGAGCTTATTACTGATAAAATTGTGAGTAAAAAAAGTACTTTTTTCATAGTATGATAATTTCAATAAAGCTACAAAAAATAAAAAATTAGTTCTTAAATTTTGTTTATTGAAAAAATATTTAAAATATTTGTGGCAACAATGAGCAGATCAATTATAAATATCATTTCTATTATTACTGTCGTAATTATCCAATTGCGGAGGTAAGGAAGTGTGTTTATAGTAGTAATATATCAAAGCCTTCCTTTTTTGGAAGGCTTTTTTGTTTTAAGCAGTTTTAGGAAGCGTTTTTTTAATAGTTGAGCATAATAATAAAAGTATATTAAATGGTTAATAATCAATAATATATAAAAAAAAT
>JAGQYU010000160.1 GCA_020435885.1 Flavobacteriaceae bacterium | reverse complement strand
TTCATGAAGCACAACGGTCTCGGCTATGAACAGTTGGGGATTTTGTACCCTAACTTTTCGGTTTAGCACCGACCTTTGTTTTATGTTTATATTTTGGTTTTATAACTTTCGCACCAATTGTTTATAGCCAATGTTGTGGCTAGTTTTTCTTTTTTATAATTTTCACAATTCGGTTTATTATAATTTCCGATAAATTCCACTCATACCCTTCAAAATCTGTTGTGTTTATAAACTGAACTACCACAGCATCTATATCTTTATGGAATTCTGCGAGACTTTGATAGCCAATGACTAAACCACCGTGATTATATTCGTAAGGATATAGTTCCTGTTCTCCTTCTTCAAATACAGAACCATCATTTAAAGCTCTTAGAAATATTCCAACATCCTCTGCGGTTGCTAACATTCCAAATTCTCGGGCTTTAAAATCTTCTTCAATTCCTACATAATATCCGCTCATCACATCTTCCAAATCCACTTCAGATATAGAAAAGTAAGTGTTTTTCAACTCTAGTGGAATTAATATTTTTTCTTTGATATAATCATTGTGATTGTATCCTAAAACCTTATCCAAAATCCTTCGAAGCAACAAATAATTCGTGTTTGAATATTCATATCCTTTATCTGGTTTAAAGCTAGCAGGTAAGTCCAAAGCAAAATCTAAAGCATTTTTGCCATTTTCTTCTTCGTTTTCCCAAAACGCTGGATTATCTGTGAAATTTGGAATACCAGAACGATGTTGAATCATCATTTTCAATGTGATTTCATCGGCATTTTCTATTCTTCCTTTTAGTTCTGGAAGATAATCGGTTAACGGTTTATCAAAAGACAAGCGATTTTCTTTAACCAATTTCGTAGCTGCTACGGCTGTATACAATTTACTAATACTGGCAATTTTGAACAATGATTTTGGGTCGGCTGGAATTTTCTTTTCTCTATCTTTCCAACCGCCAGTATAGAACTGGGGTTGTTTTCCTGCTTGGTCTACGTAAACAATCATACCATCAAAACCATAACCTATTGCTTCATCAACTTGTTCTTGAATGGTATCTGGTAGTGGTAAAATCCAAGCCTTTACCAAAATCCAGGGTACATAAAACAACGAGACTACTGTACCAACAAGCAATATTCCTCTTACAATCCATTTGGCTTTTTTGTTTTTTATCATTTTTCTAATCTATTTCATTATTAATCAGCTTTAAAATGGAATTTAAATCATCCAATAATGGTTTGTAATGTGACTTTTCTGTCGCAATACTTGTGATGATGAATAAGATAATATTATTCTCAAATTCTCTAGACTTCAGCAAGGATAAATTATTGACTTGCTTTTCTGTTTTGGGTAAACCAAAATCATTGCTGACTCCTGCTTGCTGAAAAATAGTATTTAGGCTGTATTTATCTGTTCTAAAAATATCAAGAACTTTTATCCTTTGATTGCTAAGTTCTTCCTCTTGCCTTGATATATCCTCTAGCGTAGAAATCCAATTGGTTAGTTGTTTTCGTAATTCTGTATTAGATAGATTTTTTAGGTTTCCCGAATTAATCATTTCGACTAATAAGGAGTTGTTAGAATTAAATGCAACATCGTCTGAAAATGTTTCTACAAGCAATTTAGAAAATGATGATTCTTTTATGGAGTCATTATTCTTGGCAGATAGTTCTATTATTTTTTTTGCTCCTGAATAGTTCTTTTTATTGATCTTGATCAATTCCTCAAGTTTCAATTTGCTTGTCTGGAATTCTTGTTTTAACCCATTTAAATAAATTTGCTCGGTATTCTTATTTATTCTTTTTTGATTCCAATTATTAATCTGTAAGGCAATTAAAATTCCGATTACGACCAATACAATTTCTCCTAAAGCATACTTTAGGTATTGAACTTTTTTATTGTCAAAAATCAGCTTATGTCGTATTCTTCTAAATATTTTCATTCACTTGATTAAAATTAGCCACAACGGTCTCGTATATGAAAAGTA
>JAGQYU010000159.1 GCA_020435885.1 Flavobacteriaceae bacterium | reverse complement strand
ACCCTCTGATTAACAGTCAGATGCTCTAACCAACTGAGCTAAGGAGGAATTTATTTTCCTTTTTTGAAAATTGGTTTGCAAATATAAAAACAATTCTATCTTCTACAAACGTTAAGCCAAAAAATTTTTAATAAAAAAATAATGCGCTAACAATACATTTATATTTATGTTGTTGTATTAAAAATTGTAATTTTGCTGAGATTTTTTTAAGAAAGAAATTATACTAATTGATGGATCGGTTTTCGTTTTTAAATGCGGCTCATACGGGTTTTATAGAAGATTTATATACTAAATACCTTACAAACCCTGATTCTGTTGAGCCAAGTTGGAGAAGTTTTTTTCAAGGTTATGATCTTGCTAATACAGATTATTTGCTAAATGGAGAGGCTGAACTTACTCCCCAAGTGCATCAGCATGTACACAAAGAATTTCAGGTAATAGAACTAATCAACGGATATCGTTCAAGAGGGCATTTATTTACAAAAACAAATCCGGTAAGGGAAAGAAGAAAGTATTCGCCTAGACTTGATATTGAGAATTTTGGACTTTCTGATGCCGATTTAAATACAATTTTCGATGCTGGTGAAATTTTAGGTATTGGAAGTGCCACTTTACATGATATTTTAGTACACCTTAACAATATTTATTGCGATTCCATTGGGGTAGAGTATATGTACATTCGCCAACCTGAGGAAATACAATGGTGGCAAGAGCGGTTGAATGAAAATGATAATCATCCTAATTATGATGCTGAGAAGAAAAAATATATCCTCTCCAAATTAAATCAAGCAGTTACATTTGAACAGTTTTTACAAACCAAATATGTTGGCCAAAAACGTTTTTCATTAGAAGGAGGTGAGGCTCTGATACCGGCCATTAGCGTGGCAATGTTCAATGCGGTTGATAGATATGGTGTTGAAGAATGTGTGTTGGGGATGGCTCACAGAGGCCGTTTAAATACGCTTATCAATATTTTTAGGAAGCCTGTTAGGGATTTGTTTAGTGAGTTTGAAGGAAAGGATTTTGAAGATGAAAATATAGATGGTGATGTTAAATACCATTTAGGATTAACACTCAACAAAACATACCAAAACGGTAAGACCATAAAAATGAATTTATGCCCCAATCCATCACATTTAGAGACTGTTGATGCTGTAGTTGAGGGTATAGCCAGAGCCAAAATTGATACACACTATGAAGGAAATGCATCAAAAATATTACCAATTTTAGTTCATGGCGATGCGGCTATTGCCGGACAAGGTATTGTATATGAGGTTATTCAGATGAGTAAGCTTAAAGGTTACTCAACCGGAGGTACTGTACATATCGTAGTAAATAACCAAATTGGTTTTACTACCAATTATTTAGATGCACGTTCAAGTACCTATTGTACGGATGTGGGTAAAGTAACGCTTTCTCCGGTACTTCATGTAAATGCTGATGATGCGGAAGCAGTGGTACATGCCATAGAAATGGCACTAGATTTCAGGATGAAATTCCAACGGGATGTTTTTATAGACCTGTTGGGATATAGAAAATATGGACATAATGAAGGAGATGAACCTCGCTTTACACAACCAACACTTTATAAAGCGATAGCAAAACAACCAAATCCTAAAGATATTTACGCTAAGCAACTGATTGAACAAGGTGTTGTAGATAATGAATATTTACAAAGCTTGAGCGAAGAGTTCAAAAATATGCTAGAGGTAGAATTTGAAAAATCTAAAGAAGATACCACTTCAAAGGTTCAACCTTTTATGGATGATGTTTGGCAAGGCTATCCTAGAGCTGAATTGGAAGATATGCTGTTGCCAATAAATACTACTTTTTCTGAAAAAGATTTAAAAAAGATTGGAGATATTATATCAACAGTACCTGATAAAGTAAAGTTTTTACGAAAGGCAGAACGTATTTTAGCTGACAGAGCCAAAATGATGGAAACAGGGATCTTAGATTGGGGTATGGCTGAATCATTAGCTTACGGTAGTTTGTTGGTGGAAGGTTATAATATTCGTGTTTCTGGGCAAGATGTAGAAAGAGGAACCTTTAGCCACAGGCATGCTATTTTAAGAGATGAAATCTCTGAAGAAAGGATTAATCTGTTGGATAGTAATCCTGATAATAAAGGGAAGATGTATATTTACAACTCACCATTATCAGAATACGGAGTGTTGGGTTTTGATTACGGCTATGCTATGGCTGAGCCTAATACACTCACTATTTGGGAGGCTCAATTTGGCGATTTCAGCAATGGGGCTCAAATTATTTTCGATCAATATTTATCGGCTGCTGAAGATAAATGGAAGTTGCAAAATGGTTTAGTGGTTCTTTTACCTCATGGTTATGAAGGGCAAGGCTCTGAACACTCATCTGCCAGAATGGAACGTTTTTTACAATTGTGTGCCATTGATAATATGACAGTTGCCAATTGTACAACTCCGGCAAATTTGTACCATATGCTACGCAGACAAATGAAACGTAGTTTTAGGAAACCGTTAATAGTTTTTACGCCGAAAAGTTTATTGCGTCATCCAAAAGTAGTTTCAAGTTTAGAAGAACTAGCAAAAGGTGAATTTCAAACTGTAATTGATGATACTATCAATCCTGATAAAGTAAAGAAACTGGTATTCTGCACAGGTAAATTTTATTATGATTTATTAGCTGAACGAGAGAATTTGAATAATGAAACAGTTGGACTTATACGTGTAGAACAATTATTCCCTTTAGATAAGGAGAAACTAGAAGAAATAATTAAAAGATATAAAAACGTTGAAAAATACGTTTGGGCTCAGGAAGAACCGCAAAACATGGGGGCTTGGAGCCATATGTTACAGCGTTTTGATATGGTTAAGTTAGAGGTGGCATCATTGCCATATTATGCAGTGCCGGCAGCGGGTTCTAGCACTAGGTTTAGAGTAAGACATCAAAGAGTTATTGATAATGTATTTGATAAATAAGATGAAAAAAATCTTTTTCTACATATTAATGCTTTTTACCACAGTATTATCTGCGCAACATGAAAACAAAAGGTATGATACGGTAATGAATGAATTTAAGGAGTTTTACAATAAGGCTCATTACGATTCAATCTTTTATATGTTTAGTGAAGAAATGAAAGGATATTTACCGAAAGAAAAAACACTTCAGTTTTTTAATAATAATGTAGCTCCGGCCGGAAAAATTGTAAAAACTGAAATTTCATCTGAAGAGGAAGGAGTTTGTGTTTATAAAACTACATTTGGCAATGCAGTGTTAAATATATCCATAAGTTTGAATGAAGATGATTTGATAAACGGTTTGTTAATAAAGCCTTATAAATCTGATAGTTTACCTAAACTTAGCAGAAACACAACAAAAATGATACTTCCGTTTAACGAAGAATGGTTTGTTTATTGGGGAGGAGAAGATGTTGAAAAGAACTATCATATGGCTGATGAGAGTCAGCAATATGCATTTGATATTTTAAGAGTTGCTAATGGAAGTTCATATAAAGGAGATCCTACTAAAAATGAAAGTTATTTTGCTTTTGGAAAAGATATCATAGCGCCTTGCGATGCAGAAGTAGTAAGAGTTATTGATAATGTAACGGATAATATCCCCGGGCAGGTAAACCCTAAACAACTAACGGGGAATACATTGGTTTTAAAAACTGCCAATAATGAATATATCCTTTTTGCACATTTAAAAGAAAATTCTATCAAGGTAAAATTGGGTGATTTTGTGAAGCAGCGGCAGGTTATAGCTCAATGTGGAAATTCAGGTAATTCAACTGAAGCACATTTGCATTTACAGATTCAGAATGTGCCAGACTTTTTTCAGGCAACCGGTGCTAAAATGTATTTTGATGCTATATTAGTGAACGGAAAACAAAAGAACGATTATATGCCTGTTAAAGAAGACTTTGTAAAGAATTTAGAGTAAAATAGATAAAGTATTTGAATAAATAAATTATATACTAATGATTTTAGAAATGAAAGTCCCTTCTCCCGGGGAATCCATCACAGAAGTTGAAATAGCAACTTGGTTAGTAAAAGATGGCGATTATGTTGAGAAAGATCAGCCAATAGCAGAGGTTGATTCAGACAAAGCTACGTTGGAATTACCAGCAGAAGAGAGTGGAATCATTACGCTTAAAGCGGAAGAAGGTGACGCTGTTGCTGTGGGAGCAGTAGTGTGTTTGATAGACATGAGTGCTAAAAAACCAGAAGGTACTGCCACTAATGGTAAGGCAGAGAAGAAAGAAGAGCCTAAAAAGGAAGATAAACCTGCTGCAGTAGAAGCTACAACCTATGCTACAGGAACGGCTTCGCCGGCAGCAAAAAAAATACTAGAAGAAAAAGGTATTGCTGCTGATCAGGTTAAGGGAACAGGTAAAGATGGTAGAATTACTAAAGAAGATGCTCTAAAAGCTGTGCCTAGTATGGGAACGCCCGTAAGTGGAGGTAATAGAGCTTCTGAGCGTAAAAAACTATCAATGCTTAGGAGAAAATTAGCAGAGCGTTTGGTTTCTGTTAAAAATGAAACTGCTATGCTTACTACTTTTAATGAAGTAGATATGCAACCTATATACGATTTACGAAAAGAGTATAAAGATGTATTTAAAGAAAAACATAATGTAGGTCTAGGTTTTATGAGTTTCTTTACCAAAGCCGTGGTTAGAGCTTTACAAATGTATCCTGATGTAAATTCTATGATTGATGGAGATTATATGGTTACGTATGATTTTCAGGATATTTCAATAGCAGTTTCCGGACCAAAAGGATTAATGGTTCCAGTGATTAGAAATGCTGAAAATTTAACATTTAGAGGTGTTGAAGCAGAGGTAAAAAGATTAGCCATCAGAGCCCGTGAAGGTGAGATTACCGTAGATGAAATGACCGGAGGTACATTTACTATTACTAACGGCGGTGTGTTTGGCTCTATGCTTTCTACACCTATTATTAATCCGCCACAAAGTGCTATTTTAGGTATGCACAATATCGTGGAGCGCCCTGTGGCCGTTAATGGAAAAGTAGAAATCAGACCCATAATGTATGTTGCACTTTCTTATGACCACAGAATAATTGACGGTAGAGAGTCTGTAGGATTCTTGGTAGCTGTTAAAGAAGCACTAGAAAACCCTGTAGAAATTTTAATGGATAACAATCCTAAAAAGGCACTTGAACTTTAGAATTTAATTTATAATTTTATGAAAAGCCAAACATTACGTTTGGCTTTTTTTATGGAATATGACAAAAATCATTTTTATTTAGACTTAGTCTAAATTAATTTGTACTATAAAAATAACTAACCAAATGAGAGTCATATTCATATTAATAATTTGTTTGTTTACTACTTACTGTATGGCGCAAACAGTAGAACCTTCGGCAAGTGTTGAAAGTGAAACACTTCAAATAGAATTAGAATCACAATATTCAATTGAAAAAGATGCAGGGCAAAAGATCACCTCATGGAGTTTGCCAAGTGCTTTAATTCGTTATGGAGTTTTAAATAAGGCGGAATTTCAATTTAGTATTCCTGTTACCAGGCAGCAAGTTTTTAATGGAGATAAGTTGGTTGAAACGTATCATGAAATAGGAGATATGCAGGTGGGGATGGCAATTGATCTGTGGAAGCAGCACAAGTTGATACCTGAAGCATCATTAATGGCAAGGGCAATAGTGCCTGTAGCTCAAAATGACGTGTCTGCCGGAGTAGGGAAGATACTATCGTTGAATTTGATGAATCAGTTAACAGAAAGATTATCATTTAATTACAATGTAGGATTTTTACAAGATATTGACCTTTCTTCTTCAGGATTTTATATTATCAACTTTACTTATGAACTCAATCAAAAGTTTCACTTTTTTGTTGAACAGTTTGGCGATTTTACTATGGATGATTTCCTGTCACATAGTTTTAATATTGGATTCGGAAGCAATTTAGTAGATAACTTATCAGTTGATTTTTCTTTTGCCAACGGATTGGATTACAAAATGAACTATGTTGGAGTAATTCTAACGTGGGTAACACATACATAGACTTAAAGAAAAAATTGTTGGTATTGTAAAACCCTAAAATCAATAGTATTAAAATTAGGGTTTTTCTTTTTCATTTCTTTATAATCAGGATTACTACCTACTGCTCTGTTAGCAGAACCTGAAGGAGCTGTTAATGAAACTGTTTTTATAATCCTGTTATCCAATACAAACTGATGAATTTTTGGTGTGCTATCATCAACTATTTGTAATGATACGTTGTATTGTTTTATATGTTTCCTAAAAAAATATTCAGGTCCATTTTTACTGTTACCTCCAGTAAAAAGCAACGTGTCTATTTTAGGAAATTCTTTTAAATATCCTATCAAATTTCTTAGTACTACATATTGCATACCAAGGTCGGTAGCATCAATTTTTGTTCTTTTACAATTTTCAACAATATCACAAATACCAATATTGGTATTTTTTAAAAATTGTTTTCGTTGCTCTATGGCACTATTAGAATTTTCAAATATTAAATTAAGTTTAAATATTCTGTCTAAAATCGGCCATAATTGTCCATCACGGCTACCATAACAAAAATTTACATCACCAGGCAACAATTCTCCGGTAGTAAAACGGGGTGGAGGTAACGTTCCTACAATGAGTTTTGTAGCATTGCTTGGTATGAAAGGTTTGTATGGATGCGAATGTGAAAACATAAAATAAAACTATAAAAAAAGCCTGAGTTAACAAACTCAGGCCTTACGTTATGGTATTAAAACTCTAAATTTAAAACCCAATAACTAATGTTGCAGTAAACTTATTATTAGTGATGTCTAACTCGGCAGGAGCCACACCATCAATATTTAAGAATCCATATACATCTGTATTTTCTGATCTTTGATAAGCAAGATCGAGTTTTGTATTGCCTTTGAATTTAAATCCTACACCTAGTGAATAGCCTGTAATATTATCAGAATCCAGAGCATCTTTGTAAGGATTTTCTTCAAAATGATAACCACCTCTTAGGCTAACATTATCTATTCGCCATTCACCGCCAATCCTTACAGAGGAAGTATTTTTCATATAGTTGTTGAACGTGTCATTTTCATCAACAAATTCATTTGTAGGCTTAAATTTTGCATTTTTATAACCTTTTAAGGTATAATCAATACTAAACAAACCTTGTTTTTCAAATACATAAGCAAAACTTCCTGTAAATTTAGAAGGAGAGTTAAATTTATAGTCGTATACACTTACTCCAGAGTTTTCGGTATATAAATTTGCATTGTTACTTACACTTATTTCTAGATCTTCAACGTATTCATCTGTTAAACTATACCAAACAGGAGTTTGATATGAAAGTCCAAACCTTACGTTATGGGAAGGCTTTGTAATGAACCCGAATCCAAACCCAACACCTTCACCATAAGAATATAATTCTTGTAAAAGAGAAGCATCTAAAAGATTTCCGTTTCCATCATTATTAGACTCTTCAAACAAAGCATTTTGATAAAAATCTAAATTGTGAGTGATTAATGAAAAACCTAAATACAGATTGTCATTGTATTGAGCTGCCAGTGAAAAGGTAAATCGTTCATTTTTGCCGGAAGTATAGTTACCAAAAAATTGTCCATCAACAAAATCATAATAAACATCATTATCAGGAATACCATCATCATTCAAATATGGGTCTGAGTAAAACTCGGATACACCACTATTTCCTTGAACAATATAACTGTTTTCAAAATCTTTAAATAATGTGTAGTTAAAACCAATGGCAACCTTTGACCAGTTAGAATACTTACTATTAAAAACTAATGCACCACCTACTTGATGTAAGTTAAAATAAGTGTCGTCATTATTATTAGTTGTGCCATAGAAATTAGATGTTATTTCTGTATTTCTAACTCCAAGAGTAGTACTAAATTCTGTATCTTTAAATACAGCTAAACCGGCAGGATTTATTTCTACGGCAGACATATCTCCGCCAAGCGCTCCAAAAGCACCGCTCATACCATTATATCTGGCAGTGCCATTATTATCATCAGATGAGAAAAGTACAGCAGCATCTGTATAGCTTATAACTTGGGCATTGATAGCCAAAGAGGATAGTAACCCTCCTAAAAGGAATATAATTCTTTTCATGATTTTACTTAACTTTTTCTTTTTTAATTACGTCTTGAACTACTTCTTGATGAACTTGATGAAGATGATCTTGATACACCACTATTAGAAGAACTTCTGCTTGAAGAACTATTGTTGTTTACAGAACTACTGCTTCTGTTTACTGAAGAACTTCTTGAAAAATTATTCCTAGGTGTTGAAGATGACCTATTTACAGATCTTGAAGAGTTGTTGTTTCTGCTTGTTGAGTAGTTAACTCTACGTTGGGGTTGGGTTGACCTTACATTACTACTAGTACGATTACTAGGTATTGTAGTACTTCTTTGATAGCTTTGTCTGTTAACAGGATTATATGTTCTGTTGTTGTTAACACTAGTTCTATTGATTCTGCTAGAATTTGAATTTACAGATGTTCTATCGTTAGGATTGTAATTTCGGTTAACAGTTCCGTAGTTCATTCTTCTTACTGAGCTTGAACGGATATTTGAACTGTTATTTCTTCTAATGGATGAATTATTAGGAATAGCATTGCTTCTTCTAACCGAGGTATTATTTCTAATATCTGTAGAACTTCTTCTTACTCCAGAATTGTTATCGATACTCCTGCGGGTAGATGCATCAAAAGTTCTATTAGTTACAGATCTTCTGTTTGTGGTATTATAACTACTGTTTTCCAATAAACTTGATCTTCTGCTATAAGCAGTTCTGTTTCCTAGTCTGCTGGTATTGTATGTGTATCTTCTACCGTAGTTATAATTGTTGTAATATCTTGGAGAATAATAAGACCAAGGTCTGTAATAGTTGTATCCATAGTAACCATAATAACCACCATAGTAAGGATATCCATATTCATAAGGGTAATAGTTCCCATAGCCCCAAGAGTAATAAGGCGAGTAGTAGAAATCATTATACCAATTATAAGGTCTATACCATGAATAGTAATAATAAGGTCTGTACCAATTGTTAAAACCTCCGTAGAAATTAACAGTTACATTATCAGTATATTCCCAAGGAGAATTTCCTTCAACATATTGTTCATCTTCATAATATTCTTCATCACCATAACCTAAAGAATCAATATCCGTAAAAATATCTTCTTCGGCTATTTTTGAATATTCTTCAGCTTCTCTTCTAAAATAGTCTTGATACATTTTAGAGTTGTTTACAGGCGCCTCTACTACCTCCTCTTCAACTACAACATCGTGCCTAGGCTCATTATATGCATAGATACCGTCATCTTCTCCGCCATAGGCTGATGCATCACGGTAAACGATACATGATGATAAGCTGGAAATTAATACTCCTGCCAAAGCAATATATCCAACTCGTTTGTGAAAGTATTTTGTAAATTTCATGTTGAGTAACTTTTAATTGTTTTAAATTACAAAATATAATTAGTTTTGCACTAGTAAATTTTGTGTTAAAGATATCACAATATTTATGCCAAAATATATGATATGAGTAAAAACTTAACGAAAAGAAGCGAAGATTATTCCAAATGGTATAACGAATTGGTAGTAAAGGCAGACCTAGCTGAAAACTCAGGTGTTAGAGGTAGTATGGTCATTAAACCCTATGGTTTTGCTATTTGGGAAAAAATGCAAGCAGAACTTGATAGAATGTTTAAGGAAACAGGGCATCAAAATGCTTATTTCCCTTTGTTTATACCAAAATCATATTTTAGTAAAGAAGCCAGTCA
>JAGQYU010000158.1:6532-9823 GCA_020435885.1 Flavobacteriaceae bacterium | reverse complement strand
ATGGAATCCACTTTTTTACCAATCAGCTTTTCAAATTTATTTCTGTAAGGCTCGTAATTAACACCTCCATACACAAACAAATTAAAGTTTGGGAATATCTCACTAATATTCCTACCTGTTTTTGCTGTCAACTTTTCAAAATACATCTGAACCCAAGAGGGTATGCCGCTAATGAGCGTCATATTTTCCTTTACCGTTTCCTCAACAATGGCATCTACTTTGGTTTCCCAATCTTCAATACAATTTGTTTCCCAACTAGGCATTCTGTTCTTTTGCAGATACTTAGGAACATAATGCGCCACAATTCCCGAAAGTCTTCCGGTTTTGACACCATTTTTATTACCGATAATGGGACTTCCTTGTAAAAAGATCATTTTACCATTAATAAAATCTGCTTTGCCTGTTTCAGCAATATATAGCAACAGTGCATTGCGGGCAGCGCTGATATGATGTGGCATCGATTCTTTAGTGATGGGAATGTATTTTGCTCCAGAAGTTGTACCGGAAGTCTTAGCAAAATAAAGCGGCTTTTGCGGCCATACCACATCTGATTTTCCTTCAATGATTTGTTCTATATACGGCTTTAAAGCTTCATAATCCCTAACAGGAACATGTTTTTTAAAATCATCATACGTTGTGATCTTTTCAAAATGATGATCTTTCCCAAAAACAGTATCTTTTGCTTGTAAAATAAGTTGTTTAAATACTTTCTGTTGAGTTTTTTCAGGCTCAGCAGCCCAATTATAAATACGTTTTTGGACTTTTTTTGCTAGTAATTTAGCCGCTATAGATTTTATACTCATTATTTAAAATCTATAAAATTCAATGGATTAACTGGGTAACCATCACTCCACAATTCAAAATGTAGATGCGGCCCAGTTGATAAAGCCCCAGTAGAACCGGCTGTAGCAATAGCTTCGCCAGCTTTAACCAAATCACCTTGTTCTTTATGTAAAGATGCATTGTGTTTATACACGGAAAGGAAATTATGGGTATGCTCTAAGATGATCACAAAACCTGTTTCAGCGGTAAACCCTGTAAAGATAACCGTACCATCAGCTACTGCTTTTACAGGAGTGTCTTTTTGTACAGCAATATCCACAGCATAGTGTTTTTCATTGGGTTTGTAGGTATCCGTTATTTCACCCGTTATTGGCGCAAAAAAGACTATATCTGTTTTCTTAGTGGCTTTTTCAAAAAGGCTGTAACGGTCTTCTCGTTCTATTTCTTCTCTAAAAACAGAATCAACCAGAGGTATGGTAAAGTCAGCATCTTCTATTCGTATTTGCTCGGCAATGGAATCCTTATCAATATCAACCTGTTTAAGTTTACCTGTAAGCACCTGTTGAATATTTTGAATATATATATCATTTACAGCCAGTTTTTGCTCTAGTGAATCTACTTTATAAACCAATTCTGATGCCTGTCTTTTCAGCGCAGTTGATGAATATCCTGGAATATATTCTTTTAAAGGCGTAAAGGCTATTAAAACAACCGTTACTCCAACTAATAGTACAGAAAAAACACTACCCAAAATAATAACATTCAACCGGTTTAATTTAAAGGAAAAGCGTTCTTCAAAAGTATCTTCGTTCAATACCACAAAACGGTATTTAAACGTAAGCTTTTCTTTAAGTTTACTGGTATTTTTCTTCTGTTTAGCCATAAATAGTAAACACAAATATACAATGTTTTTTAGGTTTACAGACTAGTAGAAAAACTTAGAGAAACGTTAATTTTTATAAAAGTTCATTTCATCTAGGTATTGCCAAACATTGCAGGGCAGTAAAGGGCGTATATTCTTTTTGTGTTGAATGGCCCTTCTGATAAACGTAGAAGAAATTTCCATGATAGGAGCATCCGTTTTATGAACTTTTGGATGTGCATCAAACTGACTTACAGGGCGTTTGCCTTCTTGTACTCTTGGATATACATAGAGTTCGTTATTTTCTAAAATAACCTCGTAATTTTTCCATTTATGGAAAGAGGCTAAATTATCCTCACCCATAATCAAACAAAAGTGATCATCAGGAAACTTTTCGGTTAAATGTACTAACGTATTGACGGTATAATTAGGTTGGCCCAACCCAAATTCTATATTTGAAGCTTTTAATTTAGGATAATCTTCCACCGCAATTTGAACCATTTGTAATCTGTGATGGTCTGCCAGAAGCGAACTTTTTTCTTTAAACGGATTGTGAGGCGTTACTACAAACCAAACCTCATCCAAACCGGAGAATTCTACCATATGGTTGGCAATACCCAAATGCCCAATGTGGATAGGGTTAAACGTTCCGAAATACAATCCGATTTTTTTCATGTTTTTAGATTTCTCGACTGCGCTCGAAATGACACTCTTTTATTTGTTACTCTTTTTGTTTTCTCGACTGCGCTCGAGATGACACCGTTTATATTTTTTTTACACCTACAAAATCAGCTACTAGTTGTTCGGCTTCCTTTAACGCTGTTTGCAGATCATGGTTCTTGATAATTACATCAAACTGAGGTGCTGTTGCTAATTCAACAGAAGCTTTAGCAATGCGCATGTTTATTTTGTCATCACTTTCAGTTTTACGTTGTTTTAAACGTTTTTTTAGTTCATCTACGCTTGGTGGTTTTACAAAAACAGCTAACGTTTCTTCAGGGAATTTCTTTTTAATACGAAGCCCACCTACTACATCTATATCAAAAATTACGTTTTTGCCTTTAGCCCAAATACGTTCTACTTCAGTTTTTAGCGTTCCATAGAAACAATCTCTATACACTTCTTCCCATTCCAAAAATTCATCATTCTTGATCTTATCTTTAAACGCTCGTTGTGATAAAAAGTAATAATCCTTACTGTCTTCTTCTTTGCCTCTTTTCTCTCTTGAAGTAGCCGAAATAGAGAATTCCAAATTCAAATACTCTAAACTTAGCAAGTGTCTTACAATGGTAGTTTTACCCGAACCCGATGGAGCCGAAAAGACCAATAATTTTCCTTTTTTAGTTTCTTCTTTCATGTATTATCTAATAACTACTCAAATCCTTATAAAAATTCTAAGCAGTATGTTTTCTTTTATGTTTTTTAAAATTATTATACTGAAAAACAATATCTTAACTAATAAAAAATACTACTTGGTATGTTTTTTATAAGACATTTAACAGTTGTTCTTTTATCTTTTCTAGCTCATCTTTCATCTGAACTACTACTTTTTGCATAGGAGCATAATTAGATTTTGAGCCTGTTGTGTTTATTTCTCGACCCATTTCTTGAGAGATGAAACCTAACTTTTTACCGTTTGAAATATC
>JAGQYU010000158.1:6165-6365 GCA_020435885.1 Flavobacteriaceae bacterium | reverse complement strand
AGTTGGATCAACCTCTCTTCATCCAAATGCATTACTTGTTCAGATAATTTTTGGATAGCTTTTACCCTATCAACAAAATCTTGCCGAAGTACATTCCCTTCATCAGACCTAAACTTATTCACCTCTACAAGAGCTTCATCAATGGCACTTTCAACAATTTGCCACTCTTGTTCGTCCAATTCTTCACGTTCAGTTTTTAA
>JAGQYU010000158.1:0-5963 GCA_020435885.1 Flavobacteriaceae bacterium | reverse complement strand
TTTTCTTTATAGAGAGAAGGAATCCTTACATTAAGATCCAGACTTTTGCTGTTTAGGGTTTTAATTTCTACAGTAACTTTTTTTTGGGGTAGTTCTGCTATGGCTTTACCATAGCCGGTCATAGATTGAATCATATAGCTTTATTAAAAGATTACGCAAATTTACGTAATTTAAAGTAATGCTATTAGCTGAGCTGATCTTTTGGTTTGTTAGCTGTAGTAACTATATAAACACCTGTAAAAATTAGCACAGTTGCCAGTATTTTAACAACGTTGAGCGTATCTTTATTGGTAAGTAATGCATAGATAGTGGCAATAACCGGTTGTAAGTAAATAAAAATACTAAGTGTGGTAGGTTTTAATTTGGTGAGCGCAAACAAGTTGAACAAATAGGTAAAAAATGTGGTAAACACTACAATAAACCCTGTTTGGAAGTAAATTTTTGTAGGCATTGCAGCCCAATTTATTTCTTTCAACTCTCCAAATCCAAAAGGTATAACAATTAGTAAGCCCATTAAATACAGCCATTTCACAAAAGTGATAGGGTGGTATTTATCAGTCAGCCTCTTAACAATGATCAAATAAAAGCTATACAAAGCCGCATTTACAAAAACCCAAAAGTTACCCATAACAGCATCTTTTCCTGCTCCCAAACTTTGGCCATACATTATCAATACAAATGCGCCTATCAGTCCAATAAAAATCCCTAATACTTTTTTAATGGTGATTCTTTCTTTTAAGATGATAGCAGATAATATCAATACTAAAATTGGAGTGGTTAGCATCATGATAGATCCGCTGATGGGAGTTGTTAAGCTAAGCCCTTTAAAAAAAGTGAGCATATTGGTTGAAGCTCCAAAAATAGCTGCCAAAAATATCCTGAAATAATCCTGACTTTCTATCTTTTCTTTAACTGTGAAGATACTTACACACCAAAACAATATAGTAGCACCCAACACTCTAAGAACAATAAATCCATACGGCTTTATGTAAGCAGGCATTACCTCCTTTGCAACGGTAAAACTGATACCATAAATTAGAGCCGCTAAAGAAGCAGCTATAAGGGCTCCTGTTCTTGAGTTCATTATTTGGTTAGAGTTGTTTCTGCAAAAATAAAAAAGTAATGGCTGCTAAACACTAGCAACCATTACTTTACAATAATTAATTATTAATAATTCTAAATGTTATTTAGCTTCAGCGTATCTACGTTCTACCTCGTTCCAGTTAATTACATGGAAAAAGGCTTCAATATAGTCTGGCCTTCTGTTTTGATAGTTTAAATAATAGGCGTGCTCCCATACATCTATTCCTAAAATTGGCGTTCCGCCACAACCAATACTTGGCATTAACGGATTATCTTGATTTGCAGTAGAACAAATATCTACCTTTCCCCCTTTGTGTGCACACAACCATGCCCACCCTGAACCGAAACGAGTAGCGGCTGCCTTAGAAAAAGCGTCTTTAAATCCATCGAAAGAACCAAAAGCTGCTTCAACAGCGTCTTTTAATTCTCCTGATAAACGACCTTTTCCTTCAGGATTCATCACTTCCCAATACAGATTATGATTGTAAAAACCACCACCGTTATTTCTAACAGCAGCATTATTCATATCTAAATTGGTTAAAATATCTTCGATTGACTTCCCGTCAAGGTCAGTTCCTTTGATTGCATTGTTAAGATTATTGGTATACCCTGCATGATGCTTTGTATGGTGTATTTCCATAGTTCTGGCATCAATATATGGTTCTAACGCATCATAAGCATACGATAATTTTGGTAATTCAAAAGCCATGATTCTTTATTTTTTAAATGATTAAACTTTTTGTTTTTCAAAGATACGGACTTTGCAAGCAAAAGTCCATCAAAATAAAATAGAATGTTCTTATGTGGGCATAGAACATGATTATTTTAACGTTTTGGTAACTTTTAGCTGTTCTAAAGTTTCGGCAACCACATTATATGTTACATGCCTGTCTTTAAAATAATTCAATAAAAGATCTCTTTCATTGGTATTAGCTCCTAACTGGTGTAATATGTTCTGTAAGTGCATTTTCATGTGGCCTTGCTGAATTCCAGTAGTGGTCAACGCCTTTAATGCGGCAAAGTTCTGTGCTAATCCTGCAACGGCTACTATCATCATCAGCTCTTCGGCTGATGGATGTTGCAATATATCCAGCGAAAGCTTCGCCAGCGGATGCAATGCTGTTAAGCCTCCAACAGTACCTAATGCCAGTGGAATTTCTATCCAGAATTTAAAAATATCGTTTTCTACGGAGCAGTTTGTAAGGCTTCTATATTTTCCTGAACGGGCAGCATAGGCATGTGCTCCTGCTTCTACAGCTCTAAAATCGTTGCCTGTTGCTATTACCACTGCATCAATACCGTTCATAATTCCTTTATTATGAGTAACGGCTCTGTAGGGCTCTGCATTTGCTATTTGCACAGCATTGTAGAATTTTTCGGCATAATAATGAGGCTCTTCTTTTGCAAAATCAGAAATAGGACAACTAACTTCCGCTCTAACCAGACACTGCGGCACATAATTGGAAAGGATGCTCATTACAATTTCAATATCTTCTCGCTGTAAAGCTTTTGCAATGGCTTCTAGGCATGAATTTATAAAATTAGCACCCATACTGTCTTTGGTTTCAAAAGTAACCTCAAGCTGATAGTAGTTTTTCAATTCAGTTGTTTTATCAACCAGTTTAATGTCTAAAATACCTCCTCCTCGCTTACGCATATTTTTAGTGATGGACTCCGTAGCTTCCAACAATTCACTTTTTCTATTACTGAAATAGACCTGCAATTCATCTTTACAACCATTGTACATAAAATGCACATGGCCTATTTTAGCTGTAGAGATCACTTC
The DNA here is from genome assembly GCA_020435885.1 of Flavobacteriaceae bacterium. Lineage (GTDB taxonomy): Bacteria > Bacteroidota > Bacteroidia > Flavobacteriales > Flavobacteriaceae > Aureibaculum. Next base: position 3,094 of record JAGQYU010000158.1, on the reverse strand, counting down.
GGCCTGAAAGCCTCCTCTATCACTCCAAAACTTAGCTACCAGCGAAGCTGCCGCAACCACTGAACTTTCTTCAACAGCCATTGGAATAGTATAAACTTTTCCATTTATGATAAAATTTGGCGCTATTGCATAGGGCAAGTAAAAATTGGAAATGGTATTTTCTATAAAATCATCATGGAGTTGCTGTAACTTTTCATCAGAATTCCAATACTTTTTTAGTGTTTTTTCTGCTTCAACATTCTTGTTCAAGTAATTATTTACAAGCCAATTTATCTTTTCTTGTTTGGTTAATTTGGAAAATCCGGAAATGGTTTTGCTCATTTCATCTACTGTTTTAAAAAAGCCCTTCAAAGATACTATTAATTACGGCATATTAATAATACTAATTTTTATACTTCTTCTTTAAATTATTGATATTTTGAACTGTTTTTTGATGATTTTTCCGTAAACTTGAAGCCAATTAAAACAAATTCATTTCATTTTATGAAAAAACTACTCGTCCTATTTTTGGTAGTTACCGGAATTGTTTCTGCACAAAAAAAAGATATTACACTTGAAGACATTTGGTCTAACGGAACTTTTAGAGCTGAACGAATGAATTCTTTCCATTCAATGCAGCATGGAGATTTTTACACCATCCTTAACTTCAACCGAGAAACCCGAAGTACTTCCTTAGATAAATATGATTACAAAACCTTAGAAAAGGTAGAAACTATTGTGGATAGCAAAGACTTGGAGGCTATTTCACATTTTGAATCATACGAATTTAATGATACAGAAGATAAATTACTTTTAGGTACTGATTCCGAAGGTATTTATCGCCATTCATCCGTAGGTACTTACTACGTGTATGATGTTAAAAGTAAAGAGCTGAAATTGGTTATTGATAAAAAGATACAAGAACCTAGTTTTTCACCTGACGGGATGAAGGTTGCCTATGTTTTTGAAAATAACTTGTACTTAAAAGACCTTGTCAAAAATGCGACCGTTCAAATTACGTTTGATGGTGAAAAGAATAAAATAATAAACGGTGTAACCGATTGGGTATATGAAGAAGAATTCAGCTTTGTAAGAGCCTTTGAATGGAACAGCTCCTCAACCAAAATCGCTTTTATTCGCTTTGATGAAACCAATGTTCCGGAATTTTCTATGGATATGTATGGAACTGATCTTTACCCAAACCAACAGGTTTTTAAATACCCAAAAGCTGGTGAAAAGAATTCTTTGGTATCACTTCACATTTTTGATGTAAAATCCGGTAAAAGTAATCAGGTAAACCTTGGTGAAAAGGCTCAATATTACATTCCGAGAATTAAATGGACCAACAAGCCTAATGCGCTTTCGGTTATTACGCTGAATCGTCATCAAAATAATTTGAATTTGTTATTTGTTGATGCTGCTACGTTAAATTCTTGGGTGGTTTTAAATGAAAAAGATGCTGCTTATGTTGATATACATGACAATTTAACCTTCTTAAAAGACAATAGTTTTATTTGGACAAGTGAGCAAGATGGCTACAATCATATTTATCATTATAATGAAAATGGAAAATTGATGGATCAAGTAACCAAAGGTTCTTGGGAAGTAACCAATTACTATGGTTATGACGAAAAAACTGATAAGATTTTCTATCAATCTACCGAAGACGGTTCTACTAACAGAACTGTATATTCCATAAAATTGAACGGAAAAGATAAAAGCCGTTTAAGCACTAATACAGGTACAAATTACGCTGCTTTCAGCAATAGTTTTAATTATTATGTTAATACCTATTCTGACGCTTCTACCCCTTATATTTACACATTAAACGATGCAAAAAATGGTAAACAGATCAAAGAGATAAAGAATAATAAAGAATTGGCTGAAAAAATTGCTGAATATGATATTTCTCCTAAAGAATTCTTTACGCTTAAAACCAGTAATGGTGATTTCAATGCATGGATGATAAAACCATCTGATTTTGACCCAAATAAAAAATATCCGTTGTTTATGTATCAATATTCCGGCCCGGGTTCACAATCCGTATCAAACAGTTGGATGGGTTCTAATGATTATTGGTATCAGATGCTGGCACAAAAGGGCTATATTGTAGCATGTGTAGACGGCAGAGGTACTGGTTATAAAGGAAGAGATTTTAAAAAAGTTACTTACAAAGAACTGGGTAAATACGAAACAGAAGATCAAATAGAAGCTGCTAAAGAGCTAGGTAAATTAGATTTTATTGATGAAAATAATATCGGTATTTGGGGTTGGAGTTATGGTGGTTACATGTCATCATTGGCTATTACCAAAGGGGCTGATACCTTTAAAATGGCTATTGCCGTTGCTCCCGTTACTTCGTGGCGCTTTTATGATACCGTTTATACGGAAAGGTATATGCAAACACCTCAAGAAAACGCTTCAGGATATGATGATAACTCACCAATAAATCATGTAGATAAACTTAAAGGGGCTTATTTATTGGTTCACGGCTCTGGTGATGATAATGTGCATTATCAAAACACTTCTAGAATGATCAATGCTTTGGTAGAAGCAAACAAGCAATTCGAACTTTTTGTATATCCTGATAGAGCACACGGTATCTACAAAGGAAAAAATACCAGATTACATCTGTATACCAAAATGACTAATTTTATTGAGCAAAATCTAAAAAACGATAATATTACTATCAACTCAAATAATCTAAAGAACTAAAATAATTTTCAATTATGAGCGACACTATTGCTAAACCAAAGCATCCTAAAGGACTTTGGGTACTGTTTGGAACAGAAATGTGGGAAAGGTTCAATTTCTATGGAATGAGGGCCCTTTTAACTTTATTTATTGTAAATGCACTGATGATGAGCGAGGAGCAATCATCTCTTATTTACGGGGGCTTCCTTGGTTTGTGTTATTTAACTCCAATGCTTGGAGGATTTATATCTGATAAATACCTTGGTAACAGATATAGTATTATGTTGGGAGGGGCTATTATGGCCTTAGGGCAACTATTACTATTTTCAAGTGCCAGCACTTTTAACACCAATTTAGATTTAGCAAAAACTCTTTTATTTATTGCTCTTGGATTAATTATTTTAGGAAACGGTTTCTTTAA
>JAGQYU010000157.1 GCA_020435885.1 Flavobacteriaceae bacterium | reverse complement strand
AAAATAATAGTTAATAATAAATAATTTATGAAAGGAATCAAATTAGCATTGTTACTGCTTTTGGTAGCAGTTAGCTCTTGTAAATCTACCAGCAATCAAAAGTTGGGAGATGGTCTATATGCCAAAATTAATACTGATATAGGCGACATTGTTTTAGAACTGGAATATAAAGATGTGCCTGTTACAGTTGCCAATTTTATTTCGTTGGCGGAAGGCTCAAATCCTTATGTGAGTGAACAATACAAAAACAAACGATACTTTAATGGCTTAACTTTTCACCGTGTGGTTCCTAATTTTGTTATTCAAGGCGGAGATCCTTTGGGTTCAGGTTTAGGTGGTCCTGGTTATTTGTTTGAAAATGAAATTCCTCTGAATGATAGTGCTAAAGTAAAATTTCCTCATAACAGGGCAGGGACTTTGTCAATGGCAAATTCCGGACCTCCAACTACAAATGGCAGTCAATTTTTTATTACACATAGGCCAACTCCACATTTAGATGGGCGTCACTCGGTATTCGGTTATGTAGTTGAAGGACAAAATGTTGTAGATAGTATTGCTCAAGGCGATGTGATGAATAAGGTAGAGATCATACGGGTTGGCAGAGAAGCAAAAGATTTTGATGCGCCTAAAGTATTCGGTAATTACTTTAAAAAACTGGAGGAAGAAGCCAAAAAAAGAAACGAAATAAAAGAAAAAGCAAAAGCTGATTTTTTACGATTACAGGAAAGTTATAAGGCTAAAGCCGAAACACTAGAATCTGGACTGAAAATCTATTATGAAAATAAAGGAAACGGAGAAAAACCTGTGTTGGGGAGTTATGTAAGAGTTAATTATGCAGGTTATTTTACTACAGGAGATCTTTTTGATTCTAACATAAAAGAAATTGCCGAGAAGTTTAATAAATATGACCCGCAAAGAGAAGAAATGGGTGGATATAATCCTGTCCGTATGGGTTATAGTACAGATGCACAGTTAGTACCCGGTTTTAGAGAAGGTTTATTGTCTATGAGTGTCGGTGATAAGGTAATGATATTTGTCCCTTCTTACTTAGGCTATGGCCCTCAGGGAAGAGGCCCAATTCCACCAAATACCGATCTTATCTTTGAACTGGAATTAGTAGGTATTGATGAATAAAAATAAAAAGCGGACTTAATGTCCGCTTTTTTTATGATATAATTCCAACAGATAATTAGCCGCATCAAATGGAGTGATTTTATGTTGCTGTACATTACTTAAAATAGAGGCTAGTTCACTTTTTATTGCAGGATTGTTGTAAAATTCATTTTTAAGTTGATTATTGATGGTTTCCAATACCCAAAACTTATTTTGTCCGTTTCTTTTCTCCTCAAAATAATTATTAGATTTTGTATGAGCTACATAGCGTTCTATAATGTTCCAGATAGTATCGATTCCTGTGTTATCAATAGCGCTGCAAGTAGTTACTGTAGGCTGCCAGTTACTTTTTTTAGGAGGATATAAGTGTAAAGCTCTTGTAAATTCGGTTTTGGCAAGTTTTGCCTTATCAATATTAGAGCCATCTGCTTTGTTGATGACGATAGCATCAGCCATTTCAATAATGCCACGTTTTATACCTTGTAGCTCATCTCCGGCCCCAGCCAGTTTAAGTAATAAAAAGAAATCGACCATGGAATGAACGGCGGTTTCAGATTGGCCAACACCAACAGTTTCAATAATAATAGTGTCAAATCCGGCGGCTTCGCAAAGAATGATAGACTCTCTGGTTTTCTTGGCAACCCCACCTAAAGAATCTCCTGAAGGAGAAGGTCTAATAAAAGCATTGTTGTCATTTACCAGCTTTTCCATCCGTGTTTTATCACCTAAAATACTGCCTTTGTTTATAGAACTGCTTGGGTCAATGGCCAGTACAGCTACTTTTTTGCCTTTACCGGTTAAATAAGTTCCAAAGGCTTCAATAAAAGTACTTTTACCAACGCCGGGCACACCGGTAATTCCAATTCTTATGGAGTTATTAGCATGCGATAAACATGCCTGTAATATTTCAGATGCTTTTTGTTGATGTTTTTGGTTAGAACTCTCTACAAGTGTAATAGCTCTGCTTAAGTGCGTTATATCTCCTTCAAGTATCTTTTTTACAAAAACTTGCGTTGACGGAAGTGTATTCCTTTTGATCTTTATTTTTTGTACAGATTTAGTATGAATGCTTTCCGGCTGATCTATTCCGTCAACTTCTTCCAGAGCACTTTTATGTGTACGTTTTTGAGTCATAATTCCGCGAAAGCGATATTAATTGTAAATTTAAAATAATTATTTGTAGAAATCTGCAACACTCAAATTATTTAGTCGTATTTAGAACAGAAAACAAAATTAATGAGCCAAACAAAAGAGTTGCAATCAGAGTTAATTGCTCAGTGCAGAAGGCAAAATACCAAGGCACAGATGCAATTGTATGATATGTATTGTAGAACCATGTACATAACGGCTTACAATTTTGTGAAGAGGGAAGATGTTGCCGAAGATTTGATGCAAGAGGCTTTTTTGAAGGCATTTCAGCATATTGAGAGCTTTAACGGAAAAGTGACGTTTGGAGCTTGGCTAAAAAAAATTGTTATCAATCGTTGTTTGGATTGGTTAAAGAAACGTGAATTGAGAATTGTTTCATTAGAAGATCATCACAGAGATGTTTCTGACGAAAATGATTGGGAAGTAAACAATTCGGTAACCATAGAGCAAATACATGATGCCATTGAAAAACTGCCGGACAAATATAAAATTGTATTGAAATTATATTTATTGGAAGGGTATGATCATGAGGAAATATCGCAGATATTGAATATAACCGAAATATCCTCGCGTTCACAATTACACAGAGGTAAGAACAAGTTGAAAGAATTATTAAAAAAATATCATTATGCCTAGAGATATTAGAGATATTTTAAAAGAAGATACTAGAGATTTTATAAAACTTTCTGATAAGCACAGAGAAAAGTTTGAAGATAAATTATTTAAGCAGCATACTCCTAAAAAAAGAAGTTATTTCTTTCTAAAAGCAGCAGCTTCCATAGCTGTACTTGTCGGGTTTGCATACTATTTTATTACAAACAATGGAAGTGTTGATGAAACCATTCCAAGTACAGAAATTACGAATTTGGGAAGCGTTTCGCCGGAGATGAAACAAATAGAAAATTACTATTTAACAGCTATTAATTATGAAATGGCTAGTTTGGAAACAACTCCTGAAAGTGAAGAAGTACTCAATACATATTTAGAAAAAATAGCACTATTGACAGATAAATATAAAGAATTAACAAAAGAACTGTCAAACAAAGGCATCAACGAAAAAACAATTAATGCATTAATAACCAATTTGCAATTACGATTGCAATTATTACTAGAATTAAAAGATACCATTAGCGAATTAAAAAATCCAAAACATATTGAAAATGAAAAGCTTACCATATAAAATAAAGTTATTTTTTGCTCTTTGTACTGTTTCTTTTACAATAGAAGCCCAGAGTGTAGATAAAAAATATACAGAAGAATTCAGCACTGCAAATGATGTGTTGGTTGATATAGATACACGCTATACAGATGTTATTATTGAAACATGGAATAAAAATAAAGTAGAGATTGAAGCTACTATTAGCATTGAAGGAGCTAATGAAAAAAAGAAACAGAGTATTATTAACAATTGGAAATTCAAAGCATTAGGAAACAAAAGCAAGGTTGAAATAACATCCAAATCAGAGATAGATAATATCATAAAATTAAGTGGAGATGTACATATAATAGATTCAGATATAGACTTACGAATGGATGATTTTGTTTTTCCTGACATTTCCATAGAAAATTTGGCAATATTAGACTCAGTAAATTTAGTTGTGCCGGATGTGATACAATTTCCTGACCCAATTGTAATACCTGAAGTAGATGTATATCATTTTACTTTTGATTCCTTACCATTTGATTATGAGAAGTATAAGAAAGATAAAAACTATCTTAAAGAATGGCAAGAGCAAATGAAACAACACATGGAAAAGATGAATATAGAGTGGAAAGAACAAGCTGTGGTTGCTGCTGAAAATGTAGCTAGAACAAAGGAAAGACTTGAAGAGATGCAGGTTGAAAGACAAAAAATAATGGAGGAGCGCCAAAAGCTATTAGCAGAACGTCAAAAAGAAAGAGTCGAGATACAAAAAGAAATAGCTAAAGTAAGGAAAGAAATCAATGAAAGAAAAAGAGAAGAATTGGCAGAAAGGCGTATTGAAATTAAAAAAATACTTGAAGAAAGAGACAAAATAAAAATAAAAAGAATAGTAAGAATAAAAGCTCCAAAAGATGCCAAGTTCAATATGAATGTAAAATACGGAACCATAAGTTTTGCCAACTAAATTTTAAAATATTTTTATGAAAAACCGCTCAAAAGGCGGTTTTTTTCTTTATAAATTGTTACTACCTTTACAATCTTAAATTTTTACGTACATGGAGCTATATAAACAACAGAAAATAAAGGTGTACAATTCGCTTACAAACAGTAAGGAAGATTTTATTCCACTTAATGAAGGTTATGTAGGTATGTATGTTTGCGGCCCAACGGTCTATAGCAATGTGCATTTAGGAAATGTTAGGACTTTCTTGTCTTTCGATCTTATTTTCAGATATTTAAAGCATTTAGGATACAAAGTTCGCTATGTGCGTAATATTACTGATGCAGGTCACTTAGAGAATGATGCAGATGAAGGAGAAGACAGAATATCAAAAAAAGCACGTTTGGAAGAGCTGGAGCCTATGGAAGTGGTACAACAATATACTGTTGATTTTCATAAAGTGCTGGATGAGTTCAATTTACTGCCGCCAAGTATTGAACCAACGGCAACCGGACATATCATAGAACAAATAAATATCATCAAAGAAATCCTCAACAAAGGGTTGGCTTATGAAATAAACGGTTCTGTGTATTTTGATGTACTTAAATACAATGAAAAGGAGCATTATGGTATCCTTAGCGGAAGAAATATTGAAGACGCTATACATAATACCAGAGAGCTTGACGGGCAGTCAGAAAAAAGAAACCCTCAGGATTTTGCTTTATGGAAAAAGGCACAACCTGAGCATATTATGCGTTGGCCTTCTCCGTGGAGTGATGGTTTCCCCGGTTGGCATTTAGAGTGTACAGCAATGAGTACCAAATATTTAGGAGAGCAATTTGATATTCATGGAGGGGGTATGGATCTTAAATTTCCACATCATGAGTGTGAAATAGCACAGGCAAAATCTTGCTACGAAGTTTCTCCAGTAAAATATTGGTTACATGGCAATATGTTAATCCTTAATGGCAGAAAAATGGCTAAATCTACGGGCAATTATATTTTGCCTTTAGAAATAATCTCCGGTAATAATACCATTTTAAGCAAACCTTTTCCGGCAACGGTAGCTCGCTTTTTCATGTTACAGGCACATTACAGAAGTGTGTTAGATTTCTCTAGTGATGCCTTAGAAGGTGCTGAAAAAGGCTATTACAGGCTGATGAGTGCTGTAGGTTCTCTACAAAATATAAATGCAGGTTCACAATCATCATTTGATGTTACAGTATGGAGGCAAAGTTGCTATGATGCCATGAATGATGATTTTAACAGCCCTGTATTAATAGCTCAGCTTTTTGAAGGTGTTAAGTATGTTAATCAACTTCTTGAAAATAAAGCATCTTTAACAGAAGAGGATTTAGCTATTTTTAAAGAAACCTTCAACGCTTTTGTGTTTGATGTGTTAGGTTTAGTTGATGTAACATCCAAGGATAATTCTGATAAATTAGGGAAAGTGGTTGAGATGCTCATTGATATGCGAAATGAAGCAAGGGCTAATAAAAATTGGGCATTGTCAGATAAAATTAGAGATAAACTTGCCGCTGTTGGCGTTCAATTGAAGGATGGTAAAGAAGGAACTACGTTTTCTGTTAATTGAAAAAGGTAGTTAACATATTAGCCCTTCCGTTTATTTGGTTAGTCAGGTTTTATCAAGTAGCCATATCTCCATATACGCCTGCAAGTTGTCGTTATACACCTACGTGTTCACATTACACGGTTGAAGCGTTGCAAAAGCATGGAATTTTTAAAGGAGGTTGGTTGGCCTTAAAGCGAATTTCCAGTTGCCATCCATGGGGAGGAAGTGGTTATGATCCTGTGCCAGAACCAAAAGAAAAATCTAACCAAAAAAACTAAGGTAATTCTTATATTTACAATTCAAAATTAACTACATGATCTACTCATTAGAAATTGTTTGGAACTTTAACCCCGATCTGATAAAAATAGGGTCATTTCCTATAAAATACTACAGTTTAATGTATGTGCTGGCCTTTGTGTTGGGTTTACAGATAATGAAAAGGATATATAACAAAGAGAATGTTTCTTTAGAAAAATTAGATTCGTTGTTTATTTATACGGTTATAGCTATGCTTTTAGGAGCAAGGATTGGCCATTATTTATTTTATGAAGAAGATTATACGTTAACAGAGGTTTTTCTACCCTTTAAACTAAACCCATTTGAATATACAGGGTTTCAGGGCTTAGCTAGTCACGGAGCTGCTATAGGTATTATTATTGCCATGTATTTTTACAGCAAAAAAGTTGTAAAGAAACCTATGTTGTGGTCTTTAGACAGATTGGTAATACCCACTGCATTAGGGGGAATGTTCGTTCGTTTGGGCAATTTATTTAACTCAGAAATTGTAGGAAAAGAAACTGGTACTGATGTTGGCTTTAAGTTTTTAAGAAATGACATTACTGCCAGTAAAGCTGTTAATATAACTAAGGTTAGAGATGTGAATGAAGCTTATAACCTAATTGCCGGTAAATCTGAATTTGCTAATGTATTGGCAGATGTTCCTAATAGATATCCTACACAGATTTATGAAGCACTAGGATATTTGATCTCCTTTTTTATTTTATACTACATCTATTGGAAAACTGATAAAAAGGATAAACTGGGCTACATTTTTGGAGCTTTTATGGTGTTAATTTGGGGTGTTCGTTTTGTGGTTGAATTTTTTAAAGCATGGCAAGGCGGTTTAGAAGAATGGATGAAAGTTGGTTTAAATACTGGCCAGTTGCTTAGTATTCCAATGATTTTGATAGGATTATATTTTATGTTCAGGAAAACCAAAGCAGTATCATAATTTTTTTTGGATGATTTCTCTCCACTAAGAAGGAATTAGATTTTTAATAATTTAAAAACTGAAAAGATGTCTGTAGTAGAGCAAATTTCTTCAAAGCAAGCCATTGAGTTGGAAAATAAATACGGAGCACATAATTATCATCCGCTACCGGTAGTGCTTAGTAGCGGAGAAGGTGTATATGTTTGGGATGTAGAAAGTAAGAGATATTATGACTTTCTATCAGCGTATTCAGCTGTAAATCAAGGGCATTGTCATCCAAAAATTATTAATGCTTTAAAAGAACAAGCCGAAGAGCTTACACTAACATCCAGGGCATTTTATAATAATAAACTTGGAGTATACGAAAAATACGTGACTGAGTATTTCGGTTTTGATAAAGTACTACCCATGAATACTGGTGCTGAGGCTGTAGAAACAGCTATAAAGCTATCCAGAAAATGGGGCTATGAGAAAAAAGGAATTCCGGCCAACGAAGCAAAAATTATAGTTTGCCAGAATAATTTTCACGGCAGAACGGTAACTATTATTTCTGCTTCTAACGATCCGGTTGCAACCGAAAACTTTGGGCCGTTCACTCTGGGTATTATTTCTATTCCATATAATGATCTTACTGCACTTGAAAAAGCGTTGGAAGATAAAAATGTAGCAGCTTTTTTAGTAGAGCCTATTCAAGGGGAGGCTGGGGTTTATGTGCCTGCAGATGATTTTATTGAAAAAGCATACAAACTTTGTAAAAGTAATAATGTATTGTTTGTTGCGGATGAGGTTCAGACCGGAGTTGCACGTACCGGTAAATTATTGGCTGTGAATTATGCCAATATAAAACCTGATATTTTAATACTGGGCAAGGCGCTGTCTGGAGGCGTATTGCCTGTTTCGGCAGTTTTAGCTGATGATACTATTATGGAAGTGATTAGACCTGGTAATCATGGTTCAACTTTTGGAGGCAATCCGTTGGCATGTGCTGTGGCAATAGCTGCTTTGGAAGTTGTGAAAGAAGAGAGATTGGCAGAAAATGCTTTGAGATTGGGAGAAATCTTCAGAGAAGGAATGGAACAGCTAATCAGTAAAACGAATCTGATAAAATCTGTTAGAGGAAAAGGCCTGTTAAATGCAATTGTAATCAATGATTCAGAAGACAGCTCAACAGCGTGGGATATATGTGTTGCTTTAAAGGATAATGGTTTGTTGGCAAAACCTACTCACGGAAATATCATTCGTTTTGCCCCACCGCTGGTAATGACCGAAGAACAATTATACGAATGCGTTGAAATCATCAGCAAGACTATATTAAATTTTAAAAAGTAATTTATTGATGAGGTATTTCAATTGTAGTTTAGTTATATTCTTTTTTTTGGTTGGTAATTATGTATCTGGTCAGGAAGATCATCAAGAGCAAATTAAAAATGTGATTGAACGTTTTTTTGATGGTTTGCATAATGGCGATACGTTGATCATTAAAGAAACTATAAGAAGTGATATAAAAATCCAAACAGCTTTTGAAAGTAATAAGGGCACTTCTGAACTAAGAGATGTTGAACTTGCTTCATTTTTAAAATCATTGGCTTCTAAAAAGAAAGAAGATAGTTGGAAAGAAGAGCTATTAGATTTTTCAATCCATGTTGATAAAAATATTGCCAGTGTTTGGACACCTTACAGGTTTTATTTCAATAATAATTTTAGTCATTGCGGGTCTAACAGTTTTCAATTATTTAACGATAACGGAAATTGGAAAATCATATATTTGTTAGATACCAGAAAAAAGAAAGATTGTGATGAGTAATAAAATGATCATAGCAAAAGAAAAGTTCATTACAAAAGAGGAATTTGAATCTCTTACTTCTAATGAAGAACTGATTGAGTTAACTAAAAAGAAAGAAATTAATATGGAGCCTGTCTTAAGAAGGCTACATTATGAAGATGAATTAAAGAAACTACAGATAGAACTTGTAAAACTACAGCAATGGGTATACAATAATAAAAAACGTGTTGTAGTTATTTTTGAAGGTAGAGATGCTGCCGGAAAAGGAGGCACTATTAGGCGTTTTGCTGAACATTTGAATCCCAGAGCCATGAATTTGGTGGCACTAAGTAAACCTACTGAAATTGAACGTGGACAATGGTATTTTAGAAGGTATATTAAAGAACTTTCCAATCCCGGAGAAATTGTTTTTTTTGACAGAAGCTGGTATAACCGTGCTGTTGTTGAGCCAGTTATGGGTTTCTGTACAGATGAACAATATAATAGATTTATGTTACAAGTACCAGAGTTTGAACATATGTTGTACGAAGACGGTGTTAAGATTATAAAATTTTGGTTTTCTATCTCGAAAGAAGAGCAACAAGCAAGGTTTGAAAGTAGGTTAGAAACGTCATTAAAGCGTTGGAAATTCAGTCCTGTAGATCAAAAAGGGCAAGAGCTTTGGGATAAATACACCTTTTACAAAGAGCAGATGTTCACAAAAACGCATACACCTTATTGCCCATGGATAATCGTTAAGGCCAATGATAAAAAAATTGCCCGCTTAGAAGCGATGCGTCATGTATTATCGCAGTTTGATTATACTGATAAAGATAAAGCATCTACTACATTATTACCAGATCCTAATATCATAACCCGTTACTATCGTTCTGCTGAACAAATTGATTTATAAGATGGAAAAAACTAAATTGACTGAGGCTGACATAAAAAAACTGAATACCAAAAAGGGATTGACAGCAATTTTAGCAAAAGAACCTTATAATCCTGTAAAAGCGGTACGGTTTTTAGATTATGAGAAGAGGCTTAAAAAGATGCAATCAGAATTGGTTAAGCTCCAAACTTGGGCTATACAAAATAATGAAAGGATAATTGTTGTTTTTGAAGGTAGAGATGCTGCCGGTAAAGGTGGAGCTATCAGAAGAATAACTGAAAGGATCAACCCGAGGCATGTAAGAATTGTGGCTTTGCCAAAACCAACCGAGGAAGAAAAAACACAATGGTATTTTCAGAGGTATATCAATCAGTTTCCCAAAGCAGGCGAAATAGTTTTTTTTGATAGAAGCTGGTATAACAGGGCAGTAGTAGAACCTGTAAATGGTTTTTGTACACAAAAGGATTATGAAATTTTTATGAATCAGGTGAATGATTTTGAAAGGATGATTACCGAGTCCGGAATACGCTTGGTAAAAATATATATGTCCATTTCTAAAGCTGAGCAAGCCAAAAGATTTGTAGAAATAAAGAACGATCCATTAAAGCATTGGAAAATGACCCCTGTTGATGAAGAAGCTCAAAATCTATGGAATGAATATACCAAGTACAAAAAATTGATGTTTGAAAACACTAAGAAAGGTATTCCTTTTAAGATAATCAGAGCTAACAGAAAAACGGTTGCTCGTATTGGAGCCATGCGCCATTTATTAGAGGCTATACCCTATGATAAAAACATTGAAGTTTAACTGCTGGGTGCTAGCAAATTAAAAGGGGGATAAGGGATATTTCTAATTATCCAATAAATAATTACAATTACTAGTAATAGCATTGACGTTTTAGGGTGATATAAAATGTTATAGATTTTCTTTCCAAGCAAAAGATTGATTCCTTCTACACTTACGTGATAGACCAAAATTAATACTCCCAATAAGAATAATACATTATAACTGATAACTTCTTTTAAGTTCAGATGTAAAAAACTGTGCATGGCACGTTGGCTGCCACATCCGGGGCAGTAGATACCTGTAGTAGCATATAACGGACATTTAGGAAAGAAAACAGATTCAGATGGATTGAGTGTAAAATACAATAATGCTATCATTCCGAAGAACAATAGCATTATATAGTTTTTTACTTTCAAAGATTATTGATTTTGATATTGCTCAAGGATTTGTTTGTATTGATCCATAGTTTCACCCCATTTACCACTTGAAATTAGGTAGATGTAGTAAATAACAGCAAGAGCCCCAAAAGCAATTCCTATGATAGAAGTAATTCTACCCGTATTGGCATTGCCTAACCCAGTATACATTTCAGGGTTTTCATTATAGGTTTTTTGAGCTTTTTTTGCTTCGTTTATACCTATAAAACCAATGATAAGCCCAGGCAATCCATAACAACAACAGGCAGTAACAATTGAAACAATCCCTAAAATAAGGGCTGATTGTGCATGTGGTAGTTTGTGTTTTTCCATAGTTCCGGTTGATTAAATTAATACTTAGTTTGTTTTTATTCCATAGCTACTTGCAATAATAAGAATATTTATGATAAAAAGATAGAGTAGTATTTTGCTACCTCTTTTAAAATCGAATTTTAAATGTAGCCCCAAGTAAGTAAACATAATGATCAATGTATAAATTGCAGGATACATATAGAAGGCTTCAACAAATTCACCTTTTAATAATAAAATTACAGAACGCTGCAAGCCACAACCGGCACATTCAGCTCCAAATTGATCTTTCCATTGGCATGAAAGTAGGTGTTCTTCTAAAAAAGAAATAAATCCCAAAGTTTATATATTTTCTTCTATTTCTATTCTATTACTTTGCTATCTTCAAAATTACCAAGATCATCATATACATCATACTGAATAGTATTTCCGTTAGCATTGACTAGCTGCAACCCGTTAATGATGAAACTTGCTTTATAATACTCTGTATAAGTATTTGTAATTTCAGGCCTGTTGGGTTCAATTGATTGCCTTGAGTCAATGTCAAGATAATTAACAATCCCGTCACCATCATCATCATCGGTTTTTGATTCATTGATGGTTAGAATTCCATCACCATCATCATCATTATCTAAATAATCAGGAATTCCATCACTGTCTGTGTCTTTACCTTTTTCTTCAGAAGTAGGAATGCGATCTCCATCATCATCATCATCTAAATAATTTGGCACAGTATCTCCATCGGTATCTAAAGCATCATTAGCTTCTTCATCTACACCATCATTATCATCTTTTCTGTCTAATTCAACTGTAATGATCAGTTCACCATTAGTACCAGTCCATTCATTTAGAGTCATCGGTGTAGTAGGAGGTACACTTTGGCAAAAATAGCTACTGGTAGGTTTGGCATCAAAAGTTCTATACGTTATTTTATCAGTACCAGTTTCTTTAAGATCATAGGTGTAAGTTCCTTCATTAACAAAAAGTGTATCATTCTTTTCTTTTAGTTCTATGATGAGAGCTTCTGTATCATTGATACTATAAATTACCAATTTATCTTCATTACAACGTTGAACTGCAGGATCGATTCCAGAAAAGTCAAAACCAGGGACATCTATATTACCATCGCTACATGATAGTAACAGAAATAAGACCAGAAAAGTAAGTAGGTTCTTCATCACAACAAAAATAATAGAATTAAGCTATTATTGAAAAATACCTTGCCGTTATTTTGACTATTTTTGCAATCTATGAGGAAAGTATATTTAGATAATGCTGCTACAACGCCTTTAGACCCAACAGTTATCAAGGCAATGACTATGGTTATGGAAGAGGTGTATGGCAACCCTTCGTCAACGCATCAATTTGGCAGAAAGGCAAAAGTTGTGGTGGAAGAGGCCCGCAAATTTATAGCCAAGCAATTTAATGTAACTGCCGGAGAAGTATTTTTCACCTCCGGTGGTAGTGAGGCCGATAACTTGATTTTACGAAACGCTGTTGTTAACCTTGGCGTAAAGCGAATGATAACGTCCAACATAGAACACCATGCCGTATTGCATACTGTAGAATCCTTACAAAAAGAATTTGATTTAGAAGTTGAGCATGTCACTGTTACCAATGGAGAAGTTGATTTAAAAGTGTTGGAGGATTTGCTAAGCAACAATGCTGAAAAAACGTTGGTAAGCCTAATGCATATCAATAATGAATTAGGGACACTATTGCCTGTTGAAAAAGTGGCTGAATTGTGTAAAAAGTACCATGCACTTTTCCATTCTGATACCGTACAAACTATCGGTCATTTTACCTTAGACCTTCAACAAGTACCTGTTGATTTTATAACGGCAAGTTCCCATAAATTTCATGGTCCAAAAGGGATTGGTTTTGCCATTATGCGAAAAGATTATCCTATACAACCTATGATTATTGGTGGTGAGCAAGAGCGTGGCACACGTGCCGGAACAGAAAATGTGCATAATATAGCTGGCTTACATAAAGCATTGGAGATTGCTTATAACAATTTGGAAGAGGATAAAACCTATATCAAAGGGCTGAAAAGTTATTTTATAGAAGGTTTGAAACAATTGTCTCCAAACATACAATTTAATGGTTTTTCTGATGATTTAGAGAAGAGCTCCTATATCATTTTGAATGTACGTTTTCCGAAAGCAATGCCAATGTTGTTGTTTAATTTGGATTTAAAAGGTATTGCAGCTTCCGGCGGAAGTGCTTGCCAAAGTGGTAGCAATAAGGGCTCTCATGTGTTGAATACAATACTTTCTGAAGAAGAAGCTAAGAAAACTTCTGTGCGTTTTTCGTTTAGTAAATTTATAACGAAAGAAGATTTAGATTATACGGTAGAGATTTTAAAAGGATTGTTTTAGTCTTTTCTGCATAAAAAAACCGAAGCATTGCTTCGGTTTTTAACTTATTTTTTTCTACGTTGCTGAGTGGATTGCTGCTCTTGTGCTTGTTTCATAGCATCATCTAATCGTTGTCTAAACTTACTTTTAGGCTTGTCCGGTCTTGCTTTATTCTCCTGAATTTGAGCATGTATCTTATCTTCATCAATCACATAATTCTTAATAACCAACATAATAGCAATGGTTAGCAAGTTAGAAATGAAGTAATATAAACTTAATCCGCTGGCATAGTTATTAAAGAAGAATAACATCATAATAGGTGATAGGTACATCATCACTTTCATCATCTGCGTCATATCCGGCATACCTTCCTGTGGAGGCGCCTGCATGTTCAATTGCTGGCTTTGTGTCATTTTCATATAAAAGAAAATGGCAACCGATGCCAGTATGGGGAATAAACTGATGTGCTCACCATAAAAAGGTATTTTAAAGGGTAAATGTGCAATAACATCATACGATGAAAGGTCATTAGCCCATAAAAAACTTTTCTGGCGTAGCTCTATGGCTGAAGGGAAAAACTTAAACAATGCAAAGAAAACGGGCATTTGTATCAAGGCCGGTATACAACCAGATAGTGGGTTAACACCTGCTTTTCGTTGTAAAGCCATAATCTCTTGTTGGCGTTTCATCGCATTTTCCTTACCGGGATATTTTTCATTGATCTCTTGCATTTCAGGTCTTATAACCTTCATCTTAGCACTCGATACGTACGATTTATACACTACCGGAGACATAATAATCCTTACTACAATGGTCATTAAAATGATGATTAATCCATAATTACTGATGAATGAACTAAGCATATCAAACACAGGGATAAAGATAAATCGGTTTATCCATCCAAAGATTCCCCAACCAAGGCTGGCAGCCTCGTGTAAGTCAGTTCCTTTGTATTTTTTAAATGTTTTATAGTCCGTTGGGCCATAGTACCAGTTCATGGCATAATTCAGCTCACCACTTTTCATTTCAAGAGGAGCCTTTAGCGTAAACTGTTTTGTATAGGTAGTGTCTATATCTTCATTCTCTACCAAATTCTTAGAAGTAATTTCTG
>JAGQYU010000156.1 GCA_020435885.1 Flavobacteriaceae bacterium | reverse complement strand
CATAATCGAAGAAGAATTGAAAATGGTTGTCCGTTAAATTCCAATCAATTGTTGAGTGGTCATCGTCCCAACTTTTTCCACCAACTTTAATTCCAAGTTGTTTTAATAAGTTCTCAAATCCACCGTTTCCACCTTCTTGTCCGTATGATTCAAGAAAAGTCAGGTGTTCATGAAGAAAATGCTTTTTGTTATTTATGATGCTCATTTTTCAGCTTGCAGGTAACGGTTTGTGTATGAATAGTAGCGGATTTAACACACTAACTTTTCGGTTTTGTACTGACGATAAATTTACGGAAATCACTTTGATTTAAGTACTTAAACCGCTATTATTTATACACGTTGTTACCCAACGTATTTTTATTTTCGCCTTTTTATTTGCATATTTACAAATTATTAGTCAAATTTGCAACGAGACAAATCTATTATTATGTCAGATTGGAATGATAAAGTCAAACGATTATTGAAGTCAGAATTGGTTCGTAGAGGAATTTCAAATTCGGACTTGGCGAATATGCTTGAACAAATAGGCATTGAAGAAACTAAATCAAGTATCGATAGTAAAATCAGTCGAGGTTCATTTAGTGCGGCTTTTTTTCTACAATGCCTAACAGTAATTGGATGTGAAAAAATAGAAATTGAAGAATACGAAAGTCAATTAGCAATTGCTGCTGAACCTCAAGCCGATTATAACCTAAAAAAACAATAAAATGCAGAAAGTAAAATTCATAGATTTATTTGCAGGACTTGGTGGAATTAGATTAGGTTTTGAAAAGTCATTTCAAGATTTAGGTTTTGAAACAGAATGCGTAATGACTTCTGAAATTAAGCCTTATGCTGTAGAAACTTTATCTAAAAACTTTAATCACGATTATTTTGTAGGCGATATTTTTCAAGTTGAAAATAAGCAAATTCCTGATTTTGATTTTCTATTGGGTGGATTTCCTTGTCAACCGTTTAGTGCTGGTGGGAAACGTCAAGGATTTGTTGATACGAGAGGAACACTATTTTTTGAAATAGAAAGAATTTTGAGAGATAAAAAGCCTTATGGTTTTATTTTAGAAAATGTGGAAGGACTTGTAAAGCACGATTTGGAAAATAAAAATGATGAAATAGGAAGAACCTTATCTACAATTCTTTACAAGCTTGAAAATGAATTAGGTTATGAGGTTTCTTGGGAAGTTTTGGACTCCATTGATTTTGGATTACCTCAATCAAGAAAAAGAATATTTATTGTAGGAACAAAAGATAAAAAGCCAAATATAAAAACCGAATCTAAAAGCTTTAAAGCTTTAAAGTCCATATTGGAAAATGGTCTTGAAACAATGAATACTGATTTAACAAAAAAGCTTTTAAGCCATTTCGATATTGAAGATTTGTACGGTAAATCTATTAAAGATAAAAGAGGTGGAAATAACAATATTCATAGTTGGGATATTGGAATTAAAGGCGAAGTCTCTGATGAACAGATTGTCTTATTAAACAAGTTATTTAAAGAAAGACGGAAAAAGCATTGGGCTGAAAAAATTGGTATTGATTGGATGGATGGAATGCCATTAAATCTGGAACAAATATCTACATTCTATCAATCTCAAAATTTAGAAGAAATGTTGAATGATTTAGTTGAAAAAGGATATTTAAGATTCGAACATCCTAAAAAACTGGTTCGTGAGATAACAGAAAACGGTGAGAAGAAATATAGGGATTATGATACAACAAAACCTAAAGGCTACAATATTGTTACTGGAAAATTAAGTTTTGAAATCAATAAAATTCTTGACCCAAATGATATTGCTCCTACACTTGTAGCAACTGATGTTTCTAGGTTAGCCGTTCCTGATAATGGTGGATTAAGAAGATTAACTATAAGAGAAGGCTTAAGACTGTTTGGTTATCCTGAATGGTACGAAATACCTGTAAAAGAAACTGAAGCTTTTGATTTATTAGGCAATACGGTTGCAGTTCCTGTTGTGGAACACGTTGCAAAAGAGGTTGCCGAAATTTATGAGAGTAATTTGGTTTATTCTACTGTCAAAGAAACTCCTGTATGCTCTTGATAGTTTTTTAAGACGTTTCTTAACCAATGTCCGTTTGTATGTCTTGTTTGAGGATATTGGTATCGTGTATTATTTAATGCCGATAAAAATTCCTCTTTGCTATTAAATGGCTTGAATTTAGAACGGTCGGAATACCAAATACTTGGTCGTATGTTGTATATAACACTTTTCTTTTCTTGAACTTTTAAAGGATACGTGCTACTTGGACAAGCTAATTCCCAAATCTTTTTTAGCCAAACATTTTTAATGCTTATAACTCCATTATTCATTTGATAAGCCAAAATCAAATAGTCAGAATCTATTCGATAAGCGTTGTCTAAAAGTGAGTTACAATAAGAATCAAAGTTTGCTAAATCAAATCCTGGACCCCTATCGAAATCAAAGGATTTGACTTCTAAAAGTCCTTTTTTGTGGTCGTCTTTGTCAAGTAGGAAGTCTGGAAATGTTTGAGAATTTGTATTTTCTTCAAAGTCAATTTGTTCTTTCTGAAACCAAGCTTTTAACCATTCTTGAAGTAAATTTCCAACGGTGTCTTTTGTTTGTATTAAAATGCTTAAATCCTTAACCGTAAATTTAATATTTCCTGTTTCTCCGATTAATTTATAGTCTTCAACAAGTTTTTTATAGAGTTGTTCCGCTGTTAATTTCATTCAATTTTATTGGTTTTTCTTAATTTTCAAAGATAGAATAATTTATCTCGAAATTTCGGTTTTTATATGTTGGGTAACGCTCACGCGGATATGGC
>JAGQYU010000155.1 GCA_020435885.1 Flavobacteriaceae bacterium | reverse complement strand
TTCTTGAATCTGATAATGTATTAGATGAAGTTGTTGTTACTGGAGTTGTGGACATAGCTAAAGAAAGACAAACACCTGTAGCCGTTTCTACAATTAGAGCAGCAGAAATAGTTGAAACTTTAGGAACAAAAGAATTCCCAGAAATTTTAAATGCCACCCCTTCTGTATATGCAACTAAACAAGGTGGAGGTTTTGGTGATTCAAGAATTAACATTCGCGGATTTGACCAACGTAATACTGCAGTAATGATCAACGGTATGCCTGTAAATGATATGGAAAATGGTTGGGTTTACTGGTCTAACTGGGCAGGTTTATCTGATGTAACTTCAGCTATGCAAGTGCAAAGAGGTTTAGGGTCTTCTAAACTGGCTATTTCTTCTGTTGGAGGTACGATTAACGTATTAACAAGAGCTTCTAATATGAAAGAAGGAGGAACAGCAGGTGTTACTATAGGTAATGATGGTTTTTTAAAGACTACTATTGCTTATAATACAGGTAAATTAGATAATGGTCTATCTGTTTCTGCCTTATTTGGTAGATCAGAAGGTGATGGTTTTGTTGATGGAACAAAATTTGAAGGCTATAATTATTATTTAGCTTTTGGTTATCAACCTAATGAAAATCATGATTTTCAGTTAACCGTAACTGGCGCACCTCAAAGACATAACCAAAGAGGTTTTGCACCAACTTTAGCAAATTATATCAAATATAGTAATGAAAGTGGTGAACCAGATATTAAATATAATAGTGATTGGGGTTATAGAAATGGAAAAGAAGAAACATTTGGTGGAAACTTTTACCATAAACCTATAGCATCTTTAAACTGGGATTGGAATATATCGGATGCTTCTAAAATATCTACAGTATTATATGCTAGTTTAGGTAGAGGAGGTTCTGTTGGTTCTATAGGTAGAATTAGAGGTAGTCAGTCTTTCCAACTTACAGATGAAAATGGATTGGTTCGTTTTGATGATATTATAACTTATAATTCAGGCCAATCAGGACCGTTAGGAACAAGAGATGTATATACCGGCGGAGCGGGAGGTCCTTCCTCAATTTTAGGACTTTACGTAAACGGAAATAATAATCCAGGTCAGTATTTACCATCTGATCGTTCATGGACAAGGGGGCCAGAAAATGGTATTTCTCAACGTTCTTCAATGAACTCTCACAACTGGTTTGGAGTTATTTCTAATTTTAATACTGAATTAAATGAAAATCTAACATTAGATTTTGGTTTTGATTTAAGAACTTATAAAGGAATTCACTACAGAAGATTAGTTGATTTGTTAGGTGCTGATGTTTATATTGATAATGATAATATAAATGCTTTGGGAACTGTAGTTACTGAAACGTATGCTCCAGAAATTTCTAATATTTGGAACGTATTCAAAAACGTTGATGATGAAGTAAAAATAGATTATTATAATGACGGTAAAGTAAAATGGGGCGGAGTTTTTGGTCAACTAGAATATACTAATGGAACTATTTCTACATTTGTTCAAGGAGCTGTTTCTAGTCAATCATTCCAAAGAATAGATTACTTTAACTACTTAGACTCTGATCCAGAACAAGAGTCTGATTGGGAAACTATATTAGGAGGTAATATTAAAGGAGGAATTAACTGGAATATAGATGAACAACATAATGTTTTTGCAAATGCAGGTTACTATTCTAAACAACCTATTTTTGATGCTGTTTTCCCTAGTTTTACTAGTAATGATACTAATGAAAATTTAATTAACGAAAAAATCTTAGGTTTAGAAGCTGGATATGGTTTTAGATCTGAGAATTATAGAGTTAATCTAAATGTTTATAGAACTTCTTGGAAAGATAGATTTGCAAGAGATAATCAAACATTTGATGTTAATAATACTCCAACAGATTCTGGTGATGATATAAGAGGAACTGCTAATTTAGATGGTATTACGCAAATACATACAGGTGTTGAAATAGAATCAAGTGCTAAATTTGGTAAATTAAGAATTGATTTAATGTCTTCTATTGGGAATTGGGAGTACAAAGATAATGTAACAGCTTCTTATTTTGATGAAAGCGAAAACCCAATTCCAGGTGCAGAAAATAAAACCTTGTATTTAGATGGTGTAAAAGTTGGAGATGCTGCTCAAATTACTGCCAGGTTATCACTTAATTATGAAATTGCAAAAGGATTAAAATTTGATATAAGTCAATTCTATGCTGATAAGTTATATGCAGATTTTGATGCTGAAAGTTTTGAGGACGAAACCGCTAGAGAGCAAGGAGCATTAAAATTACCAGCTTATTCTTTAATTGATGCAGGTATTTCTTATAAATTTGATTTAAAAGATTTAGGCTCATTGAATTTTAGATTTAATGTAAATAATTTAGCTAACACGGTTTATATTTCTGAATCTGAAACTAACTACCATGTTAGACCAACTGATGATACTTGGAATGGTATAGCTACTGGTAACCGTGTTTACTTTGGATGGGGTAGAACATGGAATGCTTCAGTAAGATTTAACTTCTAAAATTTAGAAATCTAAATAATAAAACCCCGCAAATTTGCGGGGTTTTTTAGTTTATAAAAATCCGTACATTTGTGATTAATCTAAAATACTTTTTCTATGATAAAAATGGTACACTCATATTGGGCTTATTTAGTGTTGGCGC
>JAGQYU010000154.1 GCA_020435885.1 Flavobacteriaceae bacterium | reverse complement strand
GATTTTTGAAAGCGACTTTCTTTATTATCAGGCACTAAGACAAGCAATCCTTTGTTTAGAATTCGGCTGTCTTTCATCAGAAAAAAGGAGATGAATAACACGGAAAACAGACCGATACTTAAACTTCCCACAGCTCCTATAACACTATTCAATAGATTAGGTATTGCTTTAAAGTTTGAAAAAACATCAATGGTTTTTAATTGGTCAAAAATATTAATACCTCTTTCTAAAAGGTAGTTATTTACTTGATCTAGAAGGTTTTCTAGATTCAGTTCCAATTGATGCATATCTAACAAAGCCAAGTTTTTACTCTGCTTATTGATCAATGGAATGAACATGGAAATCAATCCTCCAATAAAGCCTAAAAATAATAGCATGGTAACCACTACAGCCAATGTATTGGGAAATTTTAGCTTTCTGCGAAGGAAAAGAATTAATGGCCTTGCAATTAACGATAAAACAGCAGCTATGATGATATATACTATAACTGACTGGATTTTATACAGAAAATAGAATAGTAGTGCAATGCCTGTTAAAATGGTTATGGCACGTAAGATACCGTTGGCTATAATCTTTGAATTCATAACGGTAAAGATAAGTAAATTGGGTTAATGATACCGTCTAAAATTGCAATGGTTAAAACTCGCTTGTATAATGTAGTTTAACGGTTGGGTATTTGTCTTGTGTCATTTGAATGGTGAAAGCTGAGTCTGCCAAGAATACCAGTTGCCCTTGTTTGTCTGTTGCTAAATAGCGCTGTTTTACACGTTTAAAATCAGCAAATTCTGCATTTTTAAAATCTTCAGGTTCTACCCAGCAAGCCTTGTGAACATTCAAATTTTCATACGTACATTTAGCACCATATTCATGCTCCAATCGATATTGAATTACCTCATATTGTAAAGCTCCAACAGTTCCAATTATCTTTCTTCCGTTCATTTCTAAGGTGAATAACTGCGCTACACCCTCGTCCATTAACTGATCTAAACCTTTTGTTAATTGCTTAGCTTTCAAAGGATCAGCATTGTTTACATAACGGAAATGTTCAGGCGAAAAACTTGGTATCCCTTTAAAGTTCAATAGCTCTCCTTCAGTTAAGGTATCACCGATTTTAAAGTTGCCTGTATCGTGTAAACCAACAATATCTCCCGGAAAGGACTCATCTACAATTTCTTTTTTCTCCGCAAA
This sequence comes from Flavobacteriaceae bacterium, assembly GCA_020435885.1. Lineage (GTDB taxonomy): Bacteria > Bacteroidota > Bacteroidia > Flavobacteriales > Flavobacteriaceae > Aureibaculum. The sequence goes on along the minus strand of JAGQYU010000154.1, from coordinate 6,516 downwards.
GAAAGCATTGGGGCTGGAGAATTTTAGTGTTTTGTTATGACGTACATGCAGGTAATTTACATTGCGTTTAAATGTGCCGGAAACTATTTTGACAAAGGCCAATCGGTCTCTGTGCTTTGGATCCATATTGGCATGTATTTTAAACACAAACCCTGTCATAGTATTTTCTGTGGGTTCTACCAAACGTGTATCTGACATTTTCGGCTGAGGTGAAGGTGCTATTTCTATAAAACAGTCCAATAATTCTTTAACACCAAAATTGTTCAAAGCCGAGCCGAAGAATACAGGTTGTAAGTTCCCTTTCAAGTAGGTTTCTCTATCAAAATCAGGATATACTTCGTAGACCAACTCTAGTTCTTCACGTAGTTTAGTAGCTGCGTTTTTGCCAACTTGTTTATCGAGTTCAGGATTATTAACATCATCAAATTCAATACCTTTAGAGATGTTTTGTTTATTATCACCGGAATAAAGGTTCAATTTCTTTTCCCATATGTTATAAATACCTTTAAAGTCGTAACCCATACCAATAGGGAAACTCAGCGGCGTAACGGTTAATCCCAATTTTTGTTCCACTTCATCCAACAGGTCAAAAGCATCTTTTCCTTCACGGTCAAGTTTATTGATGAAAACGATCATAGGGATATTTCGCATACGGCAAACTTCAACTAACTTTTCGGTTTGTTCCTCAACCCCTTTGGCAACGTCAATCACCACAATAACACTGTCAACAGCAGTTAAGGTTCTAAATGTATCTTCAGCAAAATCTTTATGCCCAGGTGTGTCTAAAATGTTGATCTTCTTGTTTTTATAGATGAATGCAAGTACAGAGGTTGCTACAGAAATACCACGTTGGCGCTCTATTTCCATAAAGTCTGAAGTAGCCCCTTTCTTGATCTTGTTGCTTTTAACAGCTCCGGCTTCTTGAATGGCACCACCAAACAACAGTAATTTTTCTGTTAAGGTAGTTTTACCGGCATCAGGGTGAGATATGATACCAAATGTGCGTCTGCGTTGTATTTCCTTTAAAAAGCTCATCTATCTGAATTTGGAGCGCAAATATAGAGCTAATTAAGTAATTTGAAAAAACAGGCGGAAAGTATTATTTTACAACTTCAATTTCCATATAAACATCTTCCAAAGGCCACTCGTCTCTTCCGGTTTTTACATGAGCAAGCATGTCTAATACATCAAATCCATCAATGATTTCGCCAAAAACGGTATGCTCACCATTTAGGTGATGAGCTCCTTTTTTATCTTGAATAAAGTAGAATTCAAACGGGTTTGATTTTTTTAACGGATTGTTTTCCCACTCACGAGCTGCGGCTATGGCTCCGTAATTGTGTTTTCTATGTGATTTGAACTCAGGAGGAATAGTGTAATTTTCATATTTATTGCGAAGTTCCAAGGCTTGTGGTCTTTCAGAATTGCCACCTTGAACTATAAAATCGGCTACAACCCTGTGGAAACACGTATGATTAAAATAACCAACCTGAGTTAAAAAGATAAAATTGGCCCTATGTAAAGCAACATCATCATATAATTGAACGGTCATATTTCCATATCGGGTTTTAACACGGACTTTGTTTTCCTTGTGTTGTTTGCCATAAGCGATTAAAAAATCAACTGCAGTGGCATTGGTAATAGAATCAGGGTCTTTTGATACTTTTTTATTAACTTTTTTAGGTTCAGTTTCTTTTTTTTCTATTTTTTGGATAGTGTTTTTGGACTCACTTTTGTCAGTTTCTTTACAGCTAAAACAAAAAATAATAATTGATAATACTATTAATGATTTTATCGACTTCATTTATATCAAAATCTTTAAAAGAAGTTACAAAGTTAACTTTATCTTTGTAAAAACGGGTTGTATGTATTATAAAGCACTGATATTCTTTTTTTGTTTACCGATTTTATTTTCATGTCAAAATAATAAAACTGAAGTGTCTACTCAAATAGAACTTATAGAGTCTCCAGCACCTGATGGAAGTATGCAGCCTTTTTTATTTAATAATGATGGAAAGCTACTTTTATCATGGACACAGAAAGTGAATGATACGTTGCATGGATTATTTTTTTCTGAACTTCAAAATGATGTTTGGTCTCCACCTGTAAAAATTTCTAATGGAGATAATTGGTTTGTAAATTGGGCTGATTTTCCTTCGTTGGTTGCCAATGGCAGTAATTTTATTGCTCATTATTTACAAAAGTCTGATACCGCTACTTTTGCCTACGATGTGATGATTAAACAGTCAAAAGATTATGGTAAAACTTGGAGTGATAGTTTTAAGTTGCACAGTGATTCTACCAAAACTGAACATGGTTTTGTAACTATTTTTCCATATAAAGAGTCCTTTGTAGCTACTTGGCTTGATGGTAGAAATACAGCGGGGTTAAGTACTGGTCATAATCATGGTGATGGACATGGAGCGATGATACTAAGGGCTGCAATTATTTCTGAAGATGGAGTTATAAATGATGAAGAACTTTTGGACAATAAAACGTGTGATTGTTGCCAAACTATAGCAACAATTACAGAAGAAGGGCCTATAATTTTTTACAGAAACAGAACAGATAATGAAGTCAGAGATATCTATTTTACGAGATTTGATAATAAGGCATGGTCAGAGCCTAAACCGATTTATAACGATGACTGGCAAATAAGCGGTTGTCCCGTTAATGGACCTAAATGTGACTATAAAGATAAAACACTTTCAATAGCTTGGTTTACAGCTGCCAACAAAAATCCGAAAGTTAAAGTTGCCTTTTCTTTTGATGATGGAAAAAATTTTGAAAAACCGATTGAGTTAGATATTGAAAAACCATTGGGTAGAGTAGACATTGCTATGATTGATGGTAAAAGTGCTTTAGTAAGTTGGATTGCAACAGAAGGGAATAATACATTTTTAAAAGTATGTAAAGTTTATAGTAATGATAAAATAGTCAACACTTTCATAGTAAGTAATATTGAAAATTCAAGAGCTAGTGGTTTTCCACAAATGGAAATTGTTAATGATAATGTGTATTTCGCATGGAACTTTGTAGAAAATGATTTGAAGAAAATTAAAATGGCAAAAGTTTTGTTAAATACACTTAAATAACACCATTACATTTTGAATTTGTATTTTAGCGGCAATTAAAGAAATCATGACAGAAGAGCAAGTAATTTTAGTTAATGAAAATGATGAGCCGATAGGCACTATGCCCAAAATGGAAGCGCATGAAAAAGGGTTGTTGCATAGAGCTTTTTCCATTTTTATATTTAATGATAAGAATGAATTGATGCTACAACAACGTGCTGCCGATAAATACCATTCTCCTTTGTTATGGACAAATACATGTTGTAGTCACCAACGGGTTGGAGAAACCAATATTGAGGCTGGCCGCCGTAGGTTAAAGGAAGAAATGGGTTTTGTAACGGAATTAAAAGATGTAGTTTCTTTTATATACAAAGCTCCTTTTGATAATGGTCTTACCGAACATGAATACGATCATGTGTTGATAGGTTATTATAATGATAATCCAAATCTGAATAAGGAAGAAGTAGAAAGTTTTAAATGGATGACATTGGAGGAAGTAAAAGAAGATATGGAACAACAACCTGAACTCTACACCGCTTGGTTTAAGATCATTTTTGATAAGTTTTACACACATTTACAAAAAGTTGCTATATGAGGGTTACCGTTAATAGAAAAGCACACTTTAATGCTGCGCACAGGTTATTTCGACCTGAGTGGACAGCTGAAAAGAATGAAGCAGTATTTGGTAAGTGCAGCAACCCTAATTATCACGGGCATAATTATGATTTGGTAGTTTCCGTTACCGGAGAAATTGACCCAATTACGGGTTTTGTAATGGATATGAAATTGCTAAAAGACCTTATCAAAACTGAAATAGAAGATGTTTTCGATCATAAGAATTTAAATGTGGATGTACCTGAATTTAAAGACTTAAATCCAACTTCAGAAAATATAGTGGTTATTATCTGGAATAAATTGCGAGCAAAGATCAATAAAGCACACGATTTAACGGTTACCTTGTACGAGACACCCCGCAATTATGTAAGTTACTCAGGCACTTAATTTTTTACTTTTCGTATACAACAAAAGCATACATTTGTCAAAATTACTTTTTTTGATGCATTAATTTGTATGAATATCTATTCTGATGATGAATGGCTATTGTGGATCGATAGCCTTTCAGAAAAAGATTATGTGGTAATTGACCGGTTTCTTCCCAATGATCTTTATGGTTTGGTTCAACATTTTTTTGAAGAAAAGCTTTCACATGATGATTTTAAAAAGTCCGGTATAGGATCGGTTTATAATAATCAGATCATAGAAAGCATCCGTGGTGATTTTACTTTTTGGATTGATAAAAAGCGAGATGTAGAGATACACCAATTTTTTGAGTTGATTGAAGAGTCCAAAGATAAACTGAATAGATATTGCTATTTAAGTTTATCAGGATATGAATTTCATTTAGCGCATTACCCCAAAGGTAGTTTTTATAAGCGTCATTTAGATCAATTCAATAACCGCTCAAACAGAATGATTACCATGATTGTTTATCTGAATGAAAACTGGAAAAAAGAAGATGGGGGAGAGTTAAAAATTTATAAAAATGATACTGAAATACTTATTGAACCATTGGCTAATCGTTGTATACTTTTTAAAAGCGCATTATTAGAACATGAAGTGCTTCCTACAAATATTGGACGAAACAGCTTAACAGGCTGGTTTTTATATCAACCCTCAAGTGTTGGATATATTTTGGGGAATAACTAAGTGTTGGATTAAAAGTATGATTATGAGTAAGATTAATTAGATATTGTTTTTTATCAATTACCCTGAAGTTCCAATTCTACAGTATCACAGTAAATAATTAATGCTTGTCCATTTTCAGAGTAAATTGAAATAGCATAATCTTCAATATCTGGATTAATTTCAGCTAGATAACCTAAAAATTGAATATCATCTTTTGTAGTATAACCGATGGAAGAAATCTTAATATCGTCTTCTGGAAATTCAGTTAATTGTTCTTTTACTTGATCAATTTCTTTAAGCCGTAAGATTTGAACATTATTGAATTTCATTTTTAACCTTATAGGATCGTTTATTTTTACCCAATCTCCTGAGCCTTTTTTCCAAATTATTTCAAAATATCGTTCTTCAAATCATAATGAAAATTGAGTAATTCAAAATCATTGTGTAAATCAAAATACCTTTTGGAAGAAGTTTCTATTCCAATATTATCACTTGATATTTTGAATTCAATGAGTTGCATATATTATATTGTAGAGTTATCATTCTTATAATATTGCTCTAATTCTCTCAAATAAAACTGCTTTTCATCTTCATCCAACAGTGAATATTGAAAAGAATTTTTAGCGAGCTCATACATATCTTCTTTTGTCAGGTTGAGAGCTTTCTGTATTTCGATATAATTTTTGTTTACCTGTCCGCCAAAATAGGCAGGATCATCAGAATTTACAGTGACTTTTAATCCTTTATTCATCATCGTTTTTAAAGGGTGATTTTTTAAATTGTCAACTACGCATAAGGCTGTATTCGAAAGTGGGCAAACAGTTAAAGCAATATCTCTTTTCACAATTTCTTTTACCAGATCTTCGTCTTGTAACGAATTATTACCGTGATCAATTCTTTTGATTTTTAAAATGTCCAACGCTTCCCACACATATTCTGCTGGGCCTTCTTCACCGGCATGTGCCAATGGAATATAACCTTCTTTTGCGGATGCTTCAAAAACTTTCGCAAATTTTGAGGGAGGGTTTCCTTTTTCGGAAGAATCTAATCCAACAGCTGTTATCAAATGTTTATAGGGCAACGATTGTTGTAATGTTTTAAAAGCATCTTCTTCAGTAAGGTGGCGCAAGTAACTCATAATCAATAAAGAACTAACATTGAGTTTTTCTTTAGCATCATTACAAGCTTTTGAAATACCGTTAATTATTGTTTCAAATAAAACACCTCTATGAATATGTGTTTGTGGATCAAACATGATCTCGGTATGCCGTACATTTTGAGCGGCGCATTTTTCCAAATAGCTCCATGTAAGGTCATAAAAATCCTGCTCAGTTAGTAAAACGGAAGCTCCTTGATAGTAGATATCCAAAAAATCCTGCAAACAGTCAAATTGATAAGCAGCTTTTAGTTCTTCAACAGATTTATACTTCAATTCTATGCTATTTCGCTGGGCAATATTGAACATCAGTTCAGGTTCAAAAGTTCCTTCTATATGCAGGTGCAATTCCGCCTTAGGCAAGTTTTCTATAAACACTTTCATGGTTAATAAGTAATGAAAATCAAATGTAAGCAAATTTTAAAGTCTATGGAAATTTGAGCATATTTGCGATATGAAAAAGGATATGGAAATAAATTACCCGATAAAATTCAAGCCCATTTTAAAAGAGCGTATTTGGGGAGGTAATAAATTGATGACATTGTTGCATAAAGAATCTGATAAAACTTCTAATATTGGTGAAAGTTGGGAGATTTCTGA
>JAGQYU010000153.1 GCA_020435885.1 Flavobacteriaceae bacterium | reverse complement strand
ACTCATCCAATTCAAAAGACAAAAGGTTTCCTAGTTTTAAAAAGATAACATGAAAAAAATCCATTATATAATTTTATTTACAGTTTTATTGTTTACCGTTCATTCCAATGCTCAGCAAACACCTCTATTCTCAGAGTATAACTACAATACTTTTATGATAAATCCAGCTTATGCAGGGTTGCATAATAATACTGAACTTGTTCTAAGCAACAGAGGCTATTTAAATAGTTTTGATGGCAGTCCTAAAAACATAAGCTTATCTATTAATGCTCCCATTGAAAAAAAAGATATAGGTTTAGGTGCCGGAGTCATGGCTGATGAAATTGGCGTAACTACCATAACCAATTTATTCGCTGCTTACTCCTACAAAATAGAATTTGATCATAAAAACAATAGACCTGATTATGAATTATATTATATGAATGTGCTTTCTTTTGGAATTACTGCCGGAATCCAGTTTTATGCAGATAATTTATTACAATTGGGTATTGATGATGATCCGGATTTTGATCATAACATACATGCAGCTATACCAACAATTGGAGCTGGTATCATGTATAATAAGGAAAATTTCTTTGCAGGATTTTCATCTCCAAATTTGATTGGAGACCTTTTATCATCATCTGATGAAGTGGATCTTAAAAATACTTATTACGGATATTTTGGGTATCATTTCTTTGGAAATCAATTTAATGAATATATTATAAAACCATCAGTATTCGTAAAATACCAGCAAGGAGCGCCTTTTCAAGTTGATCTTAATATGGCTGTTAATTATAAAAATAAAGTTGAAGTTGGAGCTGGTTATAGGACAACTTCTTCAGCTAATTTTTTACTTGGTTTTTACATTTTTGATAATTGGAGGCTTGTTTATAATTACAACCAAGCATTAGGAGATTCTCTGTTAAGTAGTACTCATGGAATATCTTTGAGCTACCGATTTGGAAGTGGATATAATCTATAGAAATAAAAAAGGAAAGGCAATATCAAATTACCTTCCCTTTTACTTTCACCCTACAATATTGTTTTACCTAGAATACTAAATTAGCAGTAATATCAAATTCGTCATAAATAGCTTTATCTTGTAAGTTATTAAAGAAACTAGGTGATCCATACCTTACATTATATTTAGCTCTATCTATTTTTAAGCTAGCAGTAGCTTTGCCACCATCCATGTCTAAAGTAAATTGTATTGGAAGTGTTGTTTCTTTAATAGTTAGATCGGCTGTAACCTCATAACTTTTACCCGATTTTTTTACATCAGTAAATGTTAAATCAGCCGTAGGATGTGTTTCTACGCCAAAGAAATCATCAGATTTTAGATGCCCTTCTAATTTACCCTTATATTCTCCTTCCAAATCTAAACAAGTAATAGTGCTCATATCTATAACAAAGTTACCGCCAACCAAATCATCACCATTAAAAGTTAAATAACCTGATTGTAAATTAATTGTACCATGATGAGAACCCGTTACTTTATAACCTTTCCAAGTAACTGTACTTTTATCTAGTTTAACATCTTTTTTTTCTTCCAGTCCTGTAAATGACATTGGAACAACTGTAGTAAGGACTAATATTGCCATAATTTTAATTGTATTTTTCATATGTGTAAATAATATTTAATAATTGATGCAAAGTTATACGCACTCTAACAAATTACATTTGAGGTATGATAAGAAATTGTCTTGATCTATGTCAAGAAAAAAATGATGATGTAATTTAGACGTTTTTACGTATTCTGCTAAGACTTTCAGGAGTCATACCAAGATATGAGGCAATATATATTAAAGGAATTCTTTGCAGTAATTCCGGTTGGTTTTTTAAAAGGTTTTTATAACGATCTTCTGCGGGCAAACTTTTAACGGAATTAATGCGTTGTAAAGTAGCAGAATATGCTTTTTCTACTAACTTTCTAAAAAAGCGTTCCATTGATGGAAACTCTAAACACATTGTATCTACATCATTATACTTAATAAGCAAAATTTCAGCATCTTCAATTGCATCAATTGCTATGTTAGATGGCGTATTGTTCAAATAACTATAAAGGTCTGCCATCCAATAATCTTCTAACGCTATTTGAACTACATGTTCTACACCTCTGGCATCCATTGAATATGAACGTAACGCACCCTTACATACAAAAGCCAACTCATCACAAGTATCCCCAATCCTTAATAGGTCTTTCTTCTTTTTTAAGTGTTGTCGCCTAAAATAAGAAGCTATCTTACTAAAATCTTCATCAGAAATAGCAACTTTTGTTTCAATATTTTTCCGCAAACGGGATAAGCAATCCATAGAATGAAATGATTTATACTAAGATACCATTTTTTCTAAATTCCTGATATGTTATACGGGAATCTGTTGGCTTAGACAATGTAAAGTTCCAAAACCCCAAATAAGATCAATAGCATTTATACCAATAACATCTCTATCAGGAAAACATTGCTGTAAAACTGTGAGTGCTTTACTATCATTAATATCATTAAAAGTGGGAACTAGTACACAATTATTTAGGATTAGAAAATTTGCATAGCTTGCCGGTAACATCAAACCATCAAATATAATCGGTTTTGGCATTGGTAATTCAACAATTTTTGGTGATTTTCCGTCTTCTAATACTGACTTTTGCAAACGTAATAAGTTTTCTTGTAATGGTAAATAATTAGGGCTTTCAACATTATCTTCAATAACGGTAACAATAGTATTTTCGTTTACAAAACGACTGAGGTCATCAATATGCCCGTGGGTATCATCTCCCACAATACCATTACCTAACCAAATTACATTTGTTATACCTAAAAATTCTTTAAAAATAGCTTCGTAATCAGCTTTGGTAAGACCAAAATTACGCACTTGAACTTTTTGATCTAACAAACATTCTTCTGTAGTTAGCAATGTACCTTTTCCGTTCGTATCAAATGCACCGCCTTCCAGTACAACGGGATTACCTTTATAAGTAGCTATAGTAAGTGGTATTTTAAGGAAATCAGCTGTTTTTTGAGGTACATGTTTATCTAACAGCCAATTACCATATTTAGCCCACCCATTAAAGTTGAAATTCATTGCTTCTCTTCTATCGCCATTTTTAACAATAATTGGGCCTGAATCTCGCATCCAACTACGGTTGGTCTTATGAATGATAAAAGAAACTTTATTTAGGTCAACTTCCGCTAAATTCAGCATTTCAGTCACCTTGGCTTGTAACTTCTTATCAGCAACAACTAAAATAACATCTTCGTACAACGATACTTTCTTAATGAACTCTACAAAAGCCCATTGAATGGCTCCGTATTTACCCGGCCAATCATTGCCATTATGCGGAAAGCACAATAAAATGGCCTGTTGCTTTTCCCACTCTGCAGGAAGTCTCCTAAAAACACTACTCATTAGTCAATAGCTCTTTGAGTAATTTGACCAAAGGCATCGATACGTCTATCCCTAAAGAAAGGCCAGTTTTGACGTACATTTTCCTGTAAATCCAAATCAACTTCTGCCAGTAATATCTCTTCTTTGTCATGAGATGCTTGTGCCAATATTTCACCTTGTGGGCCAACAATAAAGGATGAGCCCCAAAACTCAATACCGGCAGTATTTGGCAAATATTTTTCTAGTCCGATTCTGTTAGCAGCTGCTACAAAAATTCCATTGGCAACTGCATGCCCTCGCATTACATTCATCCATGCACCATGTTGGTTAGCCCCATATTGTTCTTTCTCATCAGGATGCCAACCTATGGCCGTTGGGTAAAAAAGTACTTCGGCTCCCTGTAAAGCAGTCAATCTGGCCGCTTCAGGATACCATTGATCCCAAC
>JAGQYU010000152.1 GCA_020435885.1 Flavobacteriaceae bacterium | reverse complement strand
TAAAAACAGTTTCACTTCAAAAGAATTGGAGGTAATTCAAGATGCAGACCGTTTGGATGCCATTGGTGCTATTGGTATTGCCCGTGCGTTCAACTATGGAGGCTTTAAGAACAGAGCCCTTTATGATCCTGATATAAAGCCAAACCTCAACATGACCAAAGAGGAATATAAAAAATCATCTGCGCCTACTATTAATCACTTTTATGAAAAATTATTATTGTTAAAAGAGAAGATGAATACCAAAACCGGACAACGAATTGCTGCTGAAAGACATAAATTTATGGAAACGTATCTTCAACAGTTTTATGATGAGTGGAATGGCAAAAAATAAACAGTTTGATTTCAAGATAATTGAAGACATTCCTAATGATGAAATGATGCAAGCACTTCTGCATCTTTATAAAACTATTTTTGATGATGCTAAACCTGATTTCTTTATACAACGCCTTCATGAAAAGGAGCATGTATTATCACTGGTAGCATTTCATAATGAAAAACCTATCGCTTTCAAAATTGGTTATAAGTATGATGAAACTACTTTTTACAGTTGGGTTGGCGGTGTATTACAAGAATATAGAAAACAAGGTATTGCCAGGCATTTAGCTGAGATTCAGGAAGGCTGGGCAAAAAAGCATGGGTATTCTAAGCTTAGAACAAAATCTATGAACCACTTTAAAGGCATGCTAATTCTAAACCTTAAAAATGGTTTTGATATTAAGCAAGTCTACACAAATGATAACGGACAAACCAAAATTATCTTTGAAAAAGAAATCTGACAATTAAAAATTTGCTTTTCTCTTTTCTAAAAAGGCCGTAGTTCCTTCTATAAAATCATCTGTACCAAAAGAGTTTCCAAATTCTTCTATTTCAGTTTCAAAACCATTAACTCCATCTTGATAACAGGCATTTACTGCCCTAATAGCCGCACTGATTGCTAATGGCGAATTTCGAAGTATTTTAGTAGCAATAGATTCTTCTGTAAAGGGTAGTAATTCTTCTTGCGGTACTACATAATTTACTAATTTATATTCTTTAGCTTCTTCAGCTGATATCATACCTGCGGTCATAATCATTTCCATAGCTTTTCCTTTGCCTACTAAAAGCGATAACCGTTGTGTTCCTCCATAACCGGGGATAACCCCTAGACTAACCTCCGGAAGCCCCATCTTTGCATTCGTACTGGCTACCCTAAAATGACAGGCCATCGCTAGTTCAAGCCCTCCGCCCAACGCAAAACCATTTACTGCTGCTATTACAGGTTTGCTCAAATTTTCAATAAAATCAAACAATAATCGTTGACCTTCTCTGGCTAATTCAGCCCCCTGTTCTTCATCAAAATCAGCAAATTCAGAAATATCTGCACCTGCTACAAAAGCTTTTTCTCCGGCTCCAGTAATGATAATAACTCTTACTGAATCCTCCTCTTCTAAATCGCCTAACGCATTGTGTAATTCTAAAATAGTTTCCTTGTTCAACGCATTAAGTTTTTCAGGTCTGTTAATAGTAACCTGCGCTATGTTGTCTTTTGATGAAACTAGAATATTGTTGTAACTCATACTATTTATTTTTTGGGCAAGGAAACTGTAAATACAGTTCCTTTGTTAATTTCTGATATAAAGGAAATTTCTCCGTTATAGGCCTCTACAATACTTTTTACCATAGCTAACCCAAGTCCCATACCGCTTGATTTTGTAGTAAACTTAGGTTCAAAGATACGGTTCTTATCTTCTACAGCTATACCTTTTCCGTTATCCGCTACAGTAATAGTAATAGCTCCATTATCTTCTTTTACCCTCACCTCTATCTTTGGATTTTCCACTTCTTCAATAGATTGGATGGCATTCTTTACTAGATTTGTTACCACTCTTATCAGTTGTGTTTTATCTAATTTGGCAATCAATTTTTCCTGATCATAAAAATAGTGGATATAATCTTCATTAAAAATATCGAGTGCCAATTTAACCACCTCAACTACATTCAGTTCTTCCCTACGCTGTTTAGGCATTTCAGCAAAGCTCGAAAATGCCGAAGCAATAGAACTCATAGTGTCTACCTGTTGGATGAGTGATTTACAAAACTCATGCACCTTAACTTTAATATTCGGATCGGCAGGATCAAAACGTTGCTCAAAGCTCTGGACAGTTAAACGCATAGGCGTTAGCGGATTTTTAATTTCGTGTGCTACTTGTTTGGCCATCTCTCTCCATGCATGCTCTCTCTCACTTTTTGCAAGTTTAGCAGCACTTTCAGACAACTCATCAACCATGCTATTGTAAGCGTTTACTAAATTGTATATCTCTGAACTGGCATCTTCTAATAGTATCTTTTCGTTCCGTTTTTCAAATGTTGTTTGATTGATCTTATCACTAACCGTTTTAATGGAACGAGTTATGTATTCAGAAATAAAATATGCCAAAACAATAGCAATCAGCAACATTAACAAATAAACAAATGTTAGCCGAACCAAAAACTCTTCTAGTTCCTGTTCTAGAAAATTATTATCATTTAGGTAATGTACATGAAGTATTCCAATAGGTTTGTAATATCCATCATTTATATACGAATATGATGATTGATATCGAATATTTGTATCAATGTCTTCTTTTTCTTTTACAACTCTATGACTTTCATTTTCAGCTATTTGATTAAGCATGTTTTGCGAAATATCATAATCTGTAGTATCTTTTGTAAATTTTGTTGATGAACTTATTTTCAATTTTCCGTTAAGATCAAAAATAAATACATCCATTTGATTGATATCGGCTATATCATAAATTCTGTTCTTAAATATTTTATCTAAATTTTCGGAAGTTACCGGCCAAGTTGTTCTTCGCAATTCAATTTCAATAGAAGTAGTAATTGCATTTTCTTTACGCTCCAAACGCTCTCTATGATAATCGTTAGCTTGCTCTTTATACTGAAAAATAGTAACAACAACAATCAAAACAGAAGCAACGATCACTAACAGTATCATTGCCAAAAATATACGGGTACGTAATGATAGTTTTTTGAGCTTCATTTACGAAAAGTTATACGGTAAAGATAGCAAATTCCATACCCAAAAAACAATCCAAAGTATTACGATAATATCTCAGCAATAAATTCATTAATATTCTGAACACCGTATTGAGACAAGTGTTTTATAAAAGCACTTCCAATAATGGCTCCTTTTGTAAATTGGGTGGCTTGCTCAAAAGTCTCTTTATTAGAAATGCCAAAACCGACAATCTGCTGATTTTTAAGCTGCATATTTGCGATGCGTTTAAAGTAATCGGTTTGCTCAGTTCCAAATCCGCTTTTGGCTCCGGTAGTGCTTGCTGAGCTCACCATATAAATAAATCCATTGGAAACACTATCGATGTATCTGATACGTTCTTCACTGGTTTGTGGAGTGATCAAAAAAATATTTACCAAACCGTATCTTTCAAAAATAGTTTTGTATTCCTCGTTATAAACATCTACCGGAAGATCTGGAATAATGAGTCCGTCAATACCCGTTTCGGCGCATTTTGCACAAAATGTCTCCACGCCATACTGCAAAACAGGATTGAAATACCCCATAATAATCAGTGGGATAGAAACCGTTTTTCGGATATCTTTCAACTGCTCAAACAGTTTATGGGTAGTCATTCCATTTTTCAATGCGATTGTAGAACTGCCCTGAATAGTTGGCCCATCGGCTAATGGATCACTAAACGGTAAGCCTATTTCTATCATATCTACTCCTGCTCTTTGGAGTTTTTCAATAATGGACACCGTATCTTCCAATAAAGGAAAACCTGCTGTAAAATAGATAGATACTATTTTTTTATTTTCTTGTAATTTTTGATTTATCCTATTCATTATCAATAGGTTATTAAAATTTTTTATGATTATATTTTCTTTAGAAGACCTTCTTGATCTATATAATAAATATGTTTTGAGTTTATTTCTTTAAGTGTAATTTCAAATCCGTTTGCTATTTTCTTAAGTTGATACTTAAAATGTTGATTATCAATCTTAAATTCTTCTACAGACGATTTTATTTCATCAGGATTTTTTCTCAGCAGTGCTAAATTCTTCCTAAAAAAAGCATAAACAAGTTGCTTCTGCAATAGGCCTTCATCTTCAATAAAAACATCTACTTCACCGGGTTGCAATGTAGAAAACTGAATTATACCCCACTTTTCAGGCTCATGCATATTAATAACTTTCTGATTGCTCCACACCCAGTTAAATTCAGGTAAAAATTTACCATCAACCTTTTTTCGATAATATCTGCCATCTATGATTTCATGCTCCCATTGAACTCTCGAAAAGTTAATTCGCCATTGCTCTCCATGTATAGGAATTGTCTTTTTCTCTTCTTTTAAATCGGCCAATTTTAAAAGCGGAATGGCAAATTCAACAGACCACTGCGTGTCAATATCCATATAATTGTTAACCGTGCCAAAGGTATGAATAGCATATTGAATACCCTCTATATCCCAACTATTATCCGCTTTCCCTGAAACTTTATAGGGTTTACTAAGCTTCAGATCCCACAATGTTCCAAGTACGTTAATCTCTATTTCGCCATAATTATAAGTATTATTTGACGGATCGATAAAAATCTCAAAATCATTATTATAATAAATAACCGTATCTCGTTGTTTTAAATTACCCCATAGGTGAGGCTCTTCCAAAACGGCGTACACATACAAATTTTCATCATCCCAAAGCATTTTAACTCTTGTATCGTATACAGGTTTTTTGATACCCTCAATATCTATAAAAGATGATGTAAAAGGAGCTTTCTGCCACGAGTCTTCTTCAGCCAATCCATCAATTTTGAGCTTTTTTGCTGTTTTATACACCATATATTTTTTTGGCAACACCGTATCGTTCAATATAGAATTTTGAGCCCCTGAAAGAAGGCTATAAGTTAATAATATGGTGATAATTATATTGTGAAAAAACCTCATCCTACAAATTAAAATAATTGATATACGTATTCAAATCTTTATCTCCTCTACCCGAAAGACTTACTACTACAATATCATCTTTTTTGAACTTCTTATCTTTAAAGATGGCCAATGCATGTGAACTTTCTATAGCAGGAATAATACCCTCCAATTCACATAATTCCAACCCTGCTTTCATCGCTTCATCATCAGTTATAGAAATAAATTCCGCTCTACAAGACCTGTACAAATGTGCGTGCATAGGGCCAACGCCGGGATAATCTAGCCCCGCCGATATGGAATATGGTTCCGTTATTTGCCCGTCATCAGTTTGCATCAGCAACGTTTTACTTCCATGGATGATTCCTTCTTTACCAAGTACAGAAGTAGCAGCGCTTTCGCCGGAATGAATGCCTTTTCCGGCAGCCTCTACGGCAATCAGTTTAACATCTGTATCATCCAAAAAATGATAATAAACGCCTGCGGCATTGCTTCCACCGCCTACACAAGCTACTACATAATCAGGTTTGGTTGTACCTTCTTTTTCCAAAAGCTGTTGCTGAATTTCTTCAGAAACTACCGATTGTAAACGAGCCACCATATCAGGATAAGGATGAGGGCCTACCACGCTGCCAATAATATAATGTGTGTTTACAGGGTTATTGATCCAATCTCTAATGGCTTCATTGGTTGCATCTTTTAACGTTTTACTCCCCGAAGTTGCAGGGACAACCGTTGCTCCCAACATTTTCATCCGTGCTACATTAGGCGCTTGGCGAGCTATATCAACTTCACCCATATATACGATACATTCCAACCCCATCAAGGCGCACACAGTAGCAGTTGCTACACCATGTTGCCCAGCACCTGTTTCAGCAATAATACGTGTTTTGCCTAGCCGTTTAGCTACCAAAATCTGGCCAATGGTATTATTAATTTTGTGAGCACCTGTATGGTTTAAATCTTCACGTTTCAAATAAATCTTAGTATTATGCTTTTCTGATAAACGTTTGGCAAAATACAAGGGTGAAGGCCTACCTACATAATCTTTCAATAATTGATGAAACTCTTCCTTAAAAGAAGGCTCATCCATAATTTTCAAATAATGTTGGCGTAGTTCTTCTACATTGGCATACAACATTTCCGGAATGTATGCTCCGCCAAATTCACCGTAATATCCTTTTTCGTTTACATGATAGCTCATAATTATATGTATTGGTCATTACGAAACTTTTAAAAAGTTGCGGCAATCTGTTTTTAAGAGATTACTTCGTCGTCCCTATCCACATTAGGACTCCTCGTAATGACATTATTTAAAAATTCTTTTAATTTTTCAATATCTTTTAAGCCTGGTTTCAGCTCAAATTTACTATTTATATCTATGGCATAACAGTTTTTAGATTCCTGCCTACGCAGGAATGACAAGACGTTATCAATTTCTTCCAAACCAATTCCACCGCTCAAAAAATAAGGCTTTTTTGACGGATAATTTTTCAAAACTTCCCAATTGAAAGTAAATCCATTGCCACCGGGTAATTTTCCTTTGGTGTCAAAAAGATAATAATCACATACTTCTTCATAAGGTTCTAAAATTGAAAAATCGAAATCATCTTTAACGGAGAATACTTTGATAATCTCAATAAAAGATTTCTCACAATGTTCAAAAATACTTTTTAATTCACCACAAAACTCAGCTGATTCATTTCCGTGAAGTTGCACTGCCTGTAAACTATATTTTTCAACTTTATCAATGATGCCTTCAATAGTTTCATTTACAAAAACTCCCATTTTTTTTATGTTTTTAGACACATCCGGAATTTCACTATCAACAAGCCTAGGCGATTTATCATAGAAAATAAAACCCATATAGTCAGGCTGCAATGCTGCCACTACCTCTATATTTTCCTGATATTTCATTCCACAGATCTTAATCCTCACCCCGCCCCTCTCCAAAAGAGAGGGAGCTTTATTATTTTTATTTTCTACTTTTATACTCATCATTAACAATGAAATTCTCCTCCTTTGGAGGAGTTAGAGGAGGCTTATAAATTCTTTAGCGCTTTTGCCCGGATCATCTGTTTTCATAAAATTTTCACCGATTAAAAAACCTTTATATCCAAAAGTTCTTAATTCTTTTATCATTTGTACCTCGCTGATACCACTTTCTGATACTTTTACAAAATCATCGGGGATCAAACTGCTTAGTTTTTTACTCGTTTCAATTGAAACCTCAAAAGTTTTTAAATTTCGATTATTAACCCCAATCATATCCAAACTGGGCATCACAGATTTTTGTAATTCTTCTTCATTATGGACTTCAAGTAACACTTCCAAGCCTAATTTTTTGGCAAATTCAGAGAATTGTTTTATTTCCTTTCTGGATAACAACGCTGCAATCAACAACACTACATCAGCTCCAAAGGCTTTTGCTTCCAACAATTGATATTCATCAATGATAAATTCTTTTCTAAGCAACGGCAGATTACAACTTGCCCTCGCGGTTAATAAATCATCTAATGAACCTCCGAAATATTTACCATCAGTTAAGACAGACATACCGCAAACGCCTGCAGTTTCATAACCTTTGGCAACATCAAATACATTTAAGTTCTGATTGATAATTGCTTTGGAAGGTGACCTTCGCTTATGCTCAGCAATAATACCGGTTTTACTGTCTTTTAAACAGTTGGAAAGCAAAATAGTTTCTCTTTGAAATAATGTGTTTTTTTCTAGCTCAGAGATTGGTATTATACTTTTTCTCAGTTGTACCTCGATATATTTATCAGCTATGATCTTATCTAAAATGGTCATCCTTAATTTTCTTTACTTAGCTGTTGTAATTTTTGGAGTGCTACTAGTGCTTTGCCACTTCGCAACGATTCTCTGGCAGTTTCAAAACCTTCTTTTGGTGTTACATTCTTTACAGTTGCAATAGCCATCCCCGCATTGGCACATACCACATTGGTCTGTGCTTCAGTTCCCTTACCATTGATAACATTCATAAAAATTTTAGCGGATTCTTCAACAGTATCACCACCAAAAATATCTTTTTGCGAAATTTGCCGCACATCTAGCTCTTGGGGAGTTAAAACTCCATCATAATTATTAGAAATAACCTTTGTATTTCCTGTTAGCGAAATTTCATCATAACCATCCAACGCATGTAAAATGGTATAATTTTTATCAGTATTTTGATATAAATAACCATACAAACGCAATAATTCCAAATTAAAAACACCAACTAGTTGATTTTTTGGAAAAGCAGGATTTACCATAGGCCCCAACATATTGAAAAAGGTTTTTACCCCCAACTCCTTGCGAATTGGCGCTACATTTTTCATAGCAGGGTGGAATAACGGAGCATGCAACACACAAATACCTGCTTCGTTTAAGCACTTCTCTAAAAAGTCTTTATCATTACTAAATTTAATACCTAAAAACTCCATTACGTTACTAGAACCGGAAATAGAAGAAACTCCATAATTACCATGTTTAGTAACATTTACACCTGCACCGGCAGTTACAAATGATGCCAATGTAGAAATGTTGAATGTATTTTTGCCATCACCTCCTGTTCCGCAAAGGTCAATAGTGTTGTATTCCGAAAAGTCTACAGCTAAACATAATTCTAGCAGCGCATCTCTAAAACCTTCCAGTTCTTCTGTAGTGATGCTACGCATCATATACACTGTAAGAAAGGAAGCTATCTGACTTTGGTTGTATTGTCCTTTGGAGATGTTAACCAAAGCATTTCTTGCCTCTTCCTTGGAGATCGTTTCGTGGTTTATCAATCTGTTCAATAGTTCTTTCATCACCCAAGTTTTAGCTATCTAACCAATTTTTTAACATCTGCTTTCCTTGTGGAGTTAGCACAGATTCAGGATGAAACTGTACTCCCTTCACATCATATTTTTTATGGCGAAGCGACATGATTTGTCCATTCTCATCAAAAGAGGTGGCTTCCAATTCTTCCGGCAGTGTTTTTTCATCAACCACCCATGAGTGATACCTGCCAACATCTATAGTGTTTTCAATGTTTTTAAAGATAGGCTCATTATCAACCGTAATAGTTACTTTAGTGGCAACACCATGATAAACGGTATCTAAATTCGTTAATTTCCCTCCAAAAACCTCACCAATGGCCTGTTGTCCTAAACATACTCCTAAAATACTTTTGGTAGGCGCATATTTTTCAATAATAGGTTTTAATAAACCCGCCTCATCAGGGATTCCCGGGCCCGGAGAAAGTACTATTTTATCAAAAAATGCTACCTCTTCTAAGGTTAACTGATCGTTTCTTTTTACGGTAACCTCGCAATCTAAATCCTCCAAATAATGCACTAGATTGTAGGTAAAACTATCGTAATTATCTATGACTAATATCTTCATTTTAAATATTTTCTGCCAATTCTATGGCCTTGTTCAAGGCCCCTAACTTGTTATATACTTCTTGCAATTCATGTTCAGGGTTTGATTTGGAAACTAATCCGGCGCCTGCCTGCCAATGCAATGTATGGTCTTTACTCAAAAATGTCCGAATCATAATAGCATGGTTAAAATTTCCTTCAAAATCCATAAAACCGATTGCCCCACCATAAAAGTTTCTACTGGTTTTTTCATAACGTTCAATCAATTGCATAGCCATATGTTTAGGCGCTCCACTTAATGTACCTGCTGGAAAAGTATCGGCTACCACCTGCATAGTTGGTATATTTTTGTGTTTTTGCCCTGTAACCTTGCTCACCAAATGGATAACATGCGAAAAAAACTGCACCTCTCTATATGTTTCTACTTTTACATCAGTTCCATGTCTGCTGAGATCATTACGTGCCAAATCTACTAACATCACATGCTCACTGTTTTCTTTAACATCTTCGGTTAATTCTTTGGCAAGTTGTGCATCTTTTTCATCGTTCCCGGTACGTTTAAAAGTCCCTGCAATTGGATGGATTTCGGCCTTGCCATCACTTACTATCAGTTGTGCTTCCGGAGAGCTTCCAAATATTTTAAAATTTCCGTAATCGAAATAAAACAAATAAGGTGAGGGATTAATACTTCGCAACGCACGGTACACGTTAAATTCATCTCCTTTAAATTGTTGAGAAAACTTTTTGGAAAGTACCAATTGAAAAACATCGCCTCTGGCACAATGTTTTTTTGCTAATTCAACATGTTCTTTGTACTCTTCATCTGTAAGGTTTGAATCTATGTTACCGCTTTTAGAAAAACCGTATGTAGTAAAATTTTTCGCTTTGATAAGCTGATGCAGATTTTCAATATTGCTTTCATCATTATAGGTATGTGCAAAAATATAAGCCTCATTCTTAAAATGATTGATTGCAATAACATTCTGATAAACAGCATAATAAATATCAGGAATATCTAGAGAACCTTCTTTTTTTGTGATTTCGATATCTTCAAAATAACGAACAGCATCATAAGCTATATAACCAAAAATACCATTGTTGATGAATTTAAAATCTTCATTATTTGATACCTGAAACTGTTGAGAAAATTGGTGAATAACTGCTGGAACATCCATATCATCATCAATGTTATTTCTTAGCTCAGTTCCGTCCGGAAATGTTTGATAAACAACCTCCTCCTTTACTTTTATAGACGCTATTGGATTGCAACAGATATACGAAAAGCTATTCTTATTGGCATGATAATCGCTACTCTCCAATAAAATGCTGTTAGGGAATTTATCACGTACCTTTAGATATACACTCACAGGGGTAATGGTATCAGCAATGATTTTTTTATAATGTGTTGTTAACTTAAATTTTTTCATTTTTTATCAATAAAAAAGGCTTGTCGTGAATTGACAAGCCTTGTTATTTTGAGTTTTAAATATACAAACGGTCTTACTTCACGAAATTAAATTTTCGAGAGCACCACCACCAAGTATTATTTAAAGTTGTATTCATTTTTGTTCTATGTCGAGCAAATGTAAAAAAATTATTTAAAAAACAAATTGAAAATTAATTTAATTGTACTTGTCTCCAACTAGTACCATCATGGAAATATAAATTACCATCTGTTCCGGCATATAGATCTCCTAAAGCCCCTGTAGGAGCAGTAGCTTGAGGCTCTAAGCGCATAGCTCCGCTAATATGTACTTTTTGTTGAGGATCATTCGTACCTATACCTACATTGCCCTCAAAATAGGAGTCAGCGTTTGATGCTGAATAAATTGCAAAATTGTTATTAGTGCCTTTATTAAAGTTATCTTCTATATAAATTGCATAAGAATTAGTAATTGTCCCCGATCCTAAATACCCTAATCTTACACCATACCCTTCATTAAGAACCCCATCATTAGTGGTAACTAAATATGATAAATATGATTTATTTAACGATTCCCCTGCAGAATTATATATAGTTGAAGCAAAAGCCTCAGCTTCATTCATAGTCCCATAATTATATACCGTTGAATATACACCTGCCCCAATGTCCATTGTCCCATAATTATACACTTGAGGCCAGGAGCCAAATCCATAATTTAAGGTTCCTGAAATATCTTTATTCTCTACAATTCCCTGGGTCCCTATAGCAAAATCTACCGTTCCTGTTCCTGAATTAACAGCAAAAGCAGCTAGGCCGTATGTAGTAGTACTAGTTCCTGTTCCATTATAATTAGCATTGATTCTAGCTGCTGTATGGCTTTCATTTTCTCCAGTTTTAGTACTTTGTACGAAAAGTTTATGCGCTTGAGAGAACGTATTAATACCAATACCTACTCTTCCATCATAATAAGCAATATCGCTACTTGCGCCATCAACAAATTTTCCGCCACCTGAATTCTCTGTCCAAGTAGCTCCGTTATAATACCAAAATGTATCCGTATCAGTATCATACACTTGTAAACCAGTTGCAGGACTACTAATGGCTGTTCTTTGAGCCGTTGTAACCCTAGGCATTAAAAAACCTTTATTGGTAGCAGTAACATCTAGTGCTGATGAGGCATTTGGTGAAGTGGTTCCTATTCCTACTTGAGCAAATCCCATAGTTGTAAAAAGCAATGCAACTATTGTAATTTTTATATTCTTTATCATGATCTTTGATTTATTTCGTTATTGGATGATTATTTTTTTGATACCTAGTTTCCCTTCGTGTTCAAACTTTAATACATATATTCCTGAAGATAAGTTTGTATTTGGTATGGTTCCAACACCGCCATCTAACTTTATAGCGGTATGTTTTTGGAGTGTTCTTCCTTCAATGTCAAAAAGAGTTACATTGAGGTTATCAGTTATATTGGATGTTCTGAAAAGTATATCTGTATTTGCCTGTACAGGATTGTTCAGCAATACAATATCTTTATTTAGCAGTAGGTTATCTACATCTAACACTACTTGATGGTCTATACCAAATGTAAATTGTGAAAATCCGTTTAAATTTACTTTTACCGCACTATCAGTAGTAACATTTCCTTGCGTTAAATTACCTGTAACAGTATTGGTTTGCGGTGCAGAAACCAAATTCCATGTACTGCCATTTAAACCAACAACCGCAATGGAATTTATAGAACCTCCATTATTGTTTACCAAGGTGGTCATATCACTATGTGAATCCCACGGAAGTGTAATGGTTGCATTGCCTGTAAGTTCCCAATATTCAATATCAGATTTGGCATCTATATTGGTTCCTAACGTTCCTGTAAAAGGTGTGGCATTATAGTAAATCCCCTCTACGGTTCCGGTATGGTCTGCTGTTACAGGTGCATAAATGCTATTGTTGCCAATGGGCAATTTTGTTATGCCTGTACCATACCCTGTTACCTTTCCATCAACATATTCTTGACTTGACCCCCAATTACTTCCTGCTCCGACAGAAAAAATACCTGTTGTACCTGTTGTTACAACTGTATTGCTAGTTGTAAATAATGTTCCGGATGCAACAAAAAATTCGGCATTATTGCCTACATAAAGTTGTTGGGAAAACAAACCTGAAATGCTGAAAAAGGCTAAAAGAATTGTAATTGTAGCTTTCTGTTTCATTTTTTGGTTTTTCCAAAAGTAACAAACAAATTTTACTTTTTGTATCTGAGTATGAAATAAATAAGCACCATGACCAATATGGTTGTAATAGTATTAGCCAGAATGATAGCAAAACTATTAATTAAAATACCATAGGTGAGCCATAGAATCAACCCTGTAAGAAATACGAGGTACATACCCAATGAAAGTTCATTGACCGACTTAGTTTTATAGGTTTTATATACCTGCGGCACAAAAGCAGCCGTTGTAAATATGGCTGCTGCAACTCCTATAATTTCTACATTAAATGCCATTACCCAACTATATTTACAATTTTTCCGGGTACTACTATCACTTTCTTAGGAGTACGTCCTTGCAATTGAGCCTGCGTTTTTTCATGAGCCATTACCACTTCTTCTATGGCTTTGGCATCCATATCCAACGGTAATTCTATGGTAAAACGCATTTTTCCATTGAAAGAAACAGGGTAATTCTTAGTGCTTTCTACCAAATATTTTTCATCAAAGATTGGGAACGGTGCAAAAGCAATAGATTCTTTATGGCCCAATTTACTCCAAAGTTCTTCGGCAATATGTGGCGCATATGGCGATATCAACACCAACAAAGGCTCTAAAATTGCCCTGCTGGTACATTGTTGAGCCGTTAATTCGTTCACGGCGATCATAAATGTAGAAACCGAAGTATTGAAAGAAAAATGTTCAATATCCTCCTCTACTTTCTTGATGGTTTTGTGCAAGGTCTTTAATTCCTCCCCTAACCCCTCCAAAGGAAGGGAATTATCTACGTAAAATGTTCCGTCTTCTCCGGAATGGTAGAGTTTCCATAACTTTTTAAGGAAACCATGCACCCCTGTAATACCGGCAGTATTCCATGGCTTGGATTGCTCTAAAGGTCCTAAGAACATTTCATACAAACGTA
>JAGQYU010000151.1 GCA_020435885.1 Flavobacteriaceae bacterium | reverse complement strand
GGATAAACCTGTGAAAATTTAATCTAGAAATATCAGTTAGCCCAATAATATTTCTATCAGGTAAATCATTTCCAAATCTTTTCGGATATATTATAACCTTTTTCTTATACTGTATTACCTGTTCATTAAGGGAATTTTCACCTAATTGTATAATCATATCCTTAAATCGGTACTTTTTTATCTTCCAGCTCAATTTTTTAACGGGAACAAAAACAAAATTCTCTTTTATTAAGCCTATTTTCTTAGATAAAGTATTTGTTATTTGAATTTTATAATCATAAAAGAAACTGCTTGATTTGCTTACAAAGAGTAAACTTATCAAGCCTTTTATTCTATCTTTCATCATGTAACTCAGCACTAGTGCAATAAAAAAGGGAGTTGTAAAATTGCCATAGTTTTGTTGAAAATAGAAAGCAATACCGGTAGAAAAAACCATTGCCAGGCCCGCAGCCAATGCCAACAAAGTCTGTTCGAAAACAGCACCGTCTTTCCGAATTTCCTGATTTAAAAAGAAAACACGTTCTATGAATTTTTTGAGCTGGTCTCGCTTATACAGTAATTTGTCAGGGACAACACGCTTATCCTTTGGAGAATCGTATTCTTTTTGTTTTTTATATTTCTGCTCTTTATTTATCAGATTGACAACCATTTCTATGGTCTTATCATCAAATTTTATCTTTTTTAAATGATTGAAGAGCAACATCAATTGAGCTTCAACAGTGTTACTCATATGCTCATCAGCATAAAATATGATTCTCTTACTCCTGAATTCTAAAGTTGTATCATCAATTTTATTGACTAAAATCCTGAAATTCGAAAGAATCTGGACAATTTTTTCTAAAAAAGAAATAAGGTCTTCTACAGATTTACTCTTTTTATAGATGATTCTTTGTGTTTCTTCACGGAGTAAACTGCTAAACGTTGCTGCAAACATTTTAACCTGGTCTCTATACCGAGAACGGTTATATTCAGATTGCTGTTTCAGAAATATTTCAGTGTTTTGTTTGAGGTTATTTAACAGAGAATCTTCACCAATATCTATATCGTTCAAAGTATAATTGGGGGTATCATATTTAATGAAGAGTCGAACATCATTATAAAACTTGGTGGCAGGATATGTTTTATTATTGACATTTAAACTATTTGGAAAAAAAAGATAGGTTGAGGTGATATATTCTGACTTTTTCTTTTCAAAGACTTTATCATAGGTTGCCTCAATAACAACAGAGTATTTATCGTGTATTTTAAATGTACTCCTGATCATATGCCATCAAAACAATCCATCCGGGGTAATACCCAACCATTTAAAATAGGTCATTGCCATAAGAATGGAAACTCCCCAAGCTATGAGTTGCATGATAAAGCCAAATTTAAATGTGTCTGACCAACTGTAGTGATTCGTAGAGTAAAGTAACAATGCTGGTTTGCTATTGAAAGGCAATACATATACATGCTCTATTAACATGGCAACAGGAAATGCCAGACTCAAAATGGGAAATCCAAAACGTATGGCCACTCCAATAGCTATGGGGATAAAAATCATGGTCCGCATGGTTTTGGATTGCATAAACAGTGCACTGAAGACCATTACACCAGTCAAAATAACATACAGTACCCAAAAGGGTGTATTTTCCCCAAAATTCAGAGAATCAAAAAAAGCATTAACAGATATAGAAGGCAAATCGGTTACTTTAAACCCAGCTCCTAAGGTATAAGCACCCGCAGAAAACAATAGTAAGTGCCATGGGATATCGACTTCATTCCATTTTACAATCCCAATTTTTGGCAACAATGCTATAATGGCACCCACAAAAGCAACTGCTGTTGGACTGATACCGTGCCATCTATCGGTAACCCAAAGAATTAGGATAAAAGCGAATATAATTACTGATTTCACCTCGTTAAAGTTTATTGGGCCCATTTTGGCCAATTCCTTTTTTAGACTTTCCATACCACCTTCGATACTTGGTATTCGTTCTTCTTTTTTAACCGGGAAAATTATTCTCATTCCCAATATCCAGGCTATAACCATCAAACCTAAAGCAACTGGAAAAGCAGCTATCATCCATTGTGAAAAAAAGATATCAACTCCCATTGCTCCGGCCATCAAGGATACTGCTAATAAATTAGCTCCCGAACCGGTCATAAAAGAAGCTGCTCCCATGTTTATCTGAAATAAATTTTGAAGAATTAAGTTTCTTCCAAAATTATTCTTATGGCCCTTAGATGCACCATAAACTGCTGCAACTACCATCATGATTGGCAATAAGATAGCCGCTTTGGCTGTAGTTGCGGAAATAAATAAGGATAAAATAATATTGATTACCATAAAACTAAGGACAACGGAAGATGCATGTTTTCCAAATTTCAAAATAAACCAAAGCGCAAACCTTTTTGCAACCCCTGTGGCAACCAGCATACTCGCTAAAATAAACGACAGGATATTAAGCCACATCACTTTATGGCCTAATTGTGCATAGGCTACATCTTCAGGTAAAACCTTTGTCAATACTAATGCTATTATTAATATTAAGGAAGTTAAGTAATTAGGGATAGCCTCTGTGATCCACAAGATAAGAGATGCCACAAAGATAGCCAGCATAGCCTTATTGGAATAGATGAATTGTTCCAACCCTATATTCGAAAAATTTTGGAGAGCACTTTTACTTAATGTGTCAACATTTACATTTTCTAAAAATGGGATGTGAACAAAAAACAGAATTAAAACAAAAGAAAGAATTGCCAGGGGGGCACCTATCGTCATTAGAAACTGTTCAAATTTCGATTTTTCCCGTGCTGGAAGTTTTTCCATTCGGTAATTGTGCATATCCAGTACATCAAATTTTTCTTTGCTCATTTCTTCTGTCATTTTTTTTGCTTTTAAAAAGTTGAATGAGCCTGCATAATTTTATGCAGACTCAATGATCACCAATTTTTAAACGGATTCTTCATCAACATAGAGTTATAATATTTTACCTGTCCGGTTACTTCATCTCCTAACCAGTCCGGTTTAACAAATTTCTCATCTTCTGAAGATAGTTCTACCTCGGCAACTATTAAACCTTCATTCTCACCGTAGAATTCATCAATTTCAAAGGTATGTCCACCTGATTTCACTTCGTAACGTGTTTTATCGATAACTCCGGGCTCACTTATTTTTAGCAGGTTACTCGCATCATCTACTGAAATTTCCTTTTCCCATTCAAAACGCGAGGTTCCTGATTCATTGCCAATACCTTTTACCGTGATAAAGCCTTTATCACCTTTAATTCTGATCCGAACCGTTCTTTCCGGAACAGTAGATAAGAATCCCTGTACTATTTTAGTCGCTTTAAATGATTCCTTCTTAAAAGTATCATTTTTTACTAAAAATTTTCGTTCTATTTCTTGTGACATGATCTTTAATTTGCCAGTGGTTTATTAATCCAGCCTATTACTCTTTTAATTGCTTGCAGATAGTTAATGTTTTCAAAGTCTTCCAATTCACAATCGATCATTGTTTTCTTTATATCTTTGACCTCAGTAGATTCTGAATTTATCGTAACTACTTTTGCCCCGTTTATCAATACATTACCTACTTCACAAATTGTATCATTGACCATATAACCAAAGCGTTGCTTGTGTACTTTTACACTTTGTAGATCATGGTGATCTTCTATCATTTTCAAAAATTCATCCAGGGTATATGTTTGTTTTGTCAATTCGGGCATTGTTACCTGGAAGGCCGGGAATACATCTTTTTCTAGGACTTCTTTGGTTATGGGAAATTCACCTTTCATCAATGGATTCCACTGCTCCAGTCCATCAACAGTTTGTACGTAAGTCTTTATATCCATTTTGCCATCACGGATCTTGGTATTGTTAATGTCATTTGTTTTAGACATTATATAAATTTCATCCGACTCACGTTCCCAGACCTTTTGTGGAACCGGAACAGATAATCGTGCCATTAACCTGGCAGATGCATCAAAGTTTTGCCCAAAAGTTCTAAACTCAAATCGGGGTTTAGATATCTCACCTATTTTCATTTCAGGTTTTGCCATTTCTATTTTACTTTTTTAAATTTAATTGTTACTCCGGTTTTTTAAAAATGTACAGTTTTTCTTCTGAATCACTTATGATGTAAATTTTATCAATGGTTACGGCTATCCCTTCGGCTTTACTAACATTTATCGGATAATTCTCCAACACTCTCCCTTTAAGGTCGCATTTGTATACAGATCTACTCTGATCGCTCACGATCCACAGATTTTTGTTCAGGCTCTCATAAAATATACCCGAAAAGTCTACAGCAAAATTCAGTTCTGTTTCAGATGCCATTGAAAAATTTGAATTGAGCTCGATCAATAATCCCGGTGATTTTTCATTAAGTATGAATATGGAATTATCATCAGCATCATATGTGACCCCTTCAAGGCCACTGTTTTCATCGTTGTTTTCATAAGCTATCTCATGTTTTACCGTTTGATTGGTAGTCATATCAAAAACTACTATTTCTTTCGTCCGTTCTTCAGCTACTAATAATTTATTATCGGTATACAATGAAACTCCTTCAAGGTCATTGCCAACATAACTGTAGGATTGGATAATACTGCCCGTTGTTGTCAATTTATAGATCTTATTGGTATTGTCACTAACCGTGTACAAAATGTTACCCGAACTGTTAACCGCCAGACCCGAAGGCTCTATTACATCAACATTATAAGATGTTATTAATTCAAGGGTATCAGCAGATGAAAAAGTATCATTTTTATCACATGAAACAATAATAAATAAGAGAATAGGTACCCCGATCAGTAGTTTTTTAAACTGTGACATTTTAAAAAATACCGGGCTGAACAAACAGCCCGGATTACACTTTAGTTATTGTACATTATAGACATTCCATAAGGAAGTATCTGCCTTGAAATCATCTGATTGGTCGGTTGAACCACCTGCGCCTGATTCATCAATATACATCGTTCCATCATTTGCGTAATAGTATTCATAACCGTCGGCATCTTGTAAACGCACGTAGAATGAAACTTTTGCGCCTGATTCACTCAAAGACAGATTATCTATTGTAAGAACATCTTTCAGATTAATTGTAACCCCTGTTTGTGTAAACGAGCCATCATCTTCACCTTTTACTTTATTGTCTTTTTCGTAAACAGGATTATCTCCTACAGCAAAGTAGATCCTGGCTTCTGTAATATCAACTGTACTCGAATAGGTCAGTACTACATTAATATCGGTTCCCGGAACCGGATTTGTCGGGAAAGTAGCACTGGTTAGAGGCCCTTGAGTACTGTTTACGGTTTGGTCTACAACAGGGTCATAGGTTTTTTCCTCAACGGTATAACTGGGCCAGGTTGTTCCTAAATCGTGGTCAAAATCGCTGCCTTCTTCTTCCAATGGATAGTATGTTTTAGTTCCATCGGTATATTCAACTCTTATATAATAGTGTACTACATCATCAGTATTTTGTTCCGGCACTGTGCCTTCGTAATAATCGCCGTTCAACACCATATCCACTTTGGTCTTATCATCATTGGTTTCATCCTGCATTTCCCCCGGTAACAAGTAGTACAATCGTAATTCATTTACTTGATCTGGATAATAAGGTTTCGCTTTAAATGTAACTTCACCTCTGTAACCGGCTTCAGCGCCTTCAATTAACAGTTCTTCAACACCTCCAATTACAGTAAATTCAGCAGGATCGCTATTTCCGTTTTCAGGATAATAGGTTTTTAGACCCGTATTATCTGTTGCAACTACATAGTATTGTACTATATCACCAACTTTAACTTTAGGAACCGAAGTTTTATATTCATCATCTACCAGAGCCATATCAATGGACTGGACCCCGGCATTTACCATATAGATCAATTTTACAGATGAAATACCATCGGCATCAGAAGCTATAACTGAATAGACATCAGTAAATTCAGTCATTGGTTCAGCTGTTAATACCGGGGCCATATTCTCATTACTATTAGCACTGCCCTTGGTGGGACTCATAACGGCCCAAACATCACCACCATCAACCTCTCTGCCATAAGTCAAACCCACCTGAGAAGACATATCTGGGGTTGTAACTTCATCAATCAATTCTCCTGCAGCGTTATAAAGTGATATTTTTTCACCACCTGATGATATTTTGAAATTAGTGGAAACATTTGGAATATTAGAATCATCACAATCGAATGTTACAAAACCTTTGGCGGGAATAGTTAAATTATCTATTGTCCATTCCTGACTCGTATCAGCTAGTTTATATCCTGATAGATCAACAGCTTCTGTACCATCATTGTAAAGTTCCAACCAATCAGGATCACCTGTTGACATAATTTCATTTAATTTTACTGTGGAAGTACCTACTTCGGGACCTTCTCCCATATAAACGGCATCTTCTACACAGCCAACGGCACCAAATAAGGTGATCATTAAACTGAATATTAAATATTTATGATTTTTCATTTTTGTATATTTTAAATGTTTTGTTATTAAAAGTCTATCTCAATTCTAAATTGTAATTGACCGTAATCATCCCCACCGTCACCTTTGGCTTCAACTACTTCAAATGGGTCTTTGGTTAGATCACCATTACTATCATGGCCTACAAATAATTTACCTTTACCATTGGCATATCGGTCATGGTTTAAATATGAATAGTTTAGCATGAGTTTGACATTGGTATTGACATAGTAGTTCAATCCGAGTGTGTAACCATTTGCAGAACCACCATAAATTCCGGCTACTTCATCATTCAGATCTAAATAGTCAAATCTGAAGGCGAGTTCGAGTTCACCATTTTTCTCCCCTAAATAAGGTTGTGTAAATTCACCTTCATTTTTATTGTATCTGTACTTACCATCTCCGAGTAAATATCCTACCTGTGCATAAAGACCGTTTAAATTAACCTTGGATAGGCCCTCAGTGCGCTTTATGTCATTATTAAAATACTCCGATTGGAACATGATATTTTTATATGCTCCGGCCAATTCTACGTTAAACAAGGTTCTGTTATCAACATTTAAAATATCATCAGTATCTAAATATTTTTTTCTGTTGATATTAGAAATTGAACGTGTACTAAATCTATAACTATAAGGTATTTCTGCACTTGTTTTCGGTGTTCTGTATGATGCTGCCGTACCTATATGTAAGACTTTCTCATTGTCTATTACCGGTCTGTAGACAACCCTTCCGGTGAAAGAATAACCTTCATCAATACCATAATCTTTATTGGCATCCTGGCTAAATTGCGTTTCTTCGGGGTCTCCAATAGTGTTGAAATGGATACCACCGGTTAACAAATATTTGGTTTGCATATAATTAACCTGAAAACCTAAGTGACGTGAAGGAGCAAATTTGGAAGGTAATGAACGTTCTATAAAAGTTACATATCGGGATGTTGTAGTTGTTTCCATTGAAAAGCCTTCTCTAAAATGACCGGCTTTTACATTAAACGCCCCTGCATCATTGGTATATTTAATATAGGCGTCTTTCAATTCGAGTTGCGACCCTGCAAAATCCAAATCTACTTCACCATACCAATTTTTGTGTAAAATTGCTTTAACAGCAAATCGTGCCCGTCTGATAGTTACACCATTACCTATTGGGTTATAGGTATTTTTGTCGAAAAAATAGGCACCATCAAATTGCACACGGTTATCTAGCCACAACCTGTAGTTTCCGTCTTTAGAAGTGAAGTTTAAAATTCCATTCTGGACCTCAGGATGCAAGCTTACCCAATCTACTTTCTGACCATATTGATTGATTCTTATTGAATCGGTCTTCTGGTCATTTTGAGCATATGTTCCCAAACTTAACAGAACCATAGCTGCCACTAATGTATAAAGTTTCATTTTCATATTAAATTGATTTACTTATTGTTATAATTATAGTTTTCTGATTATTTTCGATAGTTTTTGATTTTTTTTAACCTGCATTTTTTTGCGCAACCTATACCTGTTAATTTCAACGCTTTTAGGGCTTAAATTCAGAATAGAAGCCATTTCTTTTGAAGTTAGATCCAAACGTAATAAAGAACAAAGTCTCTTTTCATTAGGGGTTAATCCCGGGTATTTTTTTTCAAGATTCTTATAGAAATTAGTATTGAGTTCCTCAATGTATTTATGAAATGACTTTCGTTCGTTTTCGATGTTCAAACTGTCAATAATTAACAATTTCAGTGTATTCAAATCACTGTATCGTAATTCACCTTCCGGTTTTTGTTTCATTTTTTCAATTTCATTTTTCAAATTGTTGAGTATGTTATTTTTTCTGATTATGCTCAATGCAATTTTTTTCTGTTCCTTTTCTTTGGATTTGATTTCTCTTTCGAGTTTCAGCTTTACATTTTTAGTACTGTCCAGTTCATTTATTAGTACTTGATGCTGTCGGTCATATCTTTCCAGATTCTCGACATATTCTTTTTCCTTATTTTTATCTCTGATATTCAGAAACCTGTAATATTGATAGATGATAATGATAATTAGCAGGGTTATAGAGACGATGATAAATGGTTTATACAGGTTTACCGATCTGACAGGTTCAATTTTTGTGTCAAAATCATTGATTACCTTGGTATTATTATCTTCAATATTTTGATTTTCAACATTTTCTATCACATCTCCTTTGACATATTTTGAAGGGTTTTGCGATACTTTCAAATTAAATACATTGCTCATGAAGAACAAGAGGATAAAGGTCATCAACCAGGCGCTTATGGGAGTAATCACCCAGCCCGAAGCAATTTTCCCAATAGTTTTTAAATGAATATTATGCCCACCTTTTAGTATGCCGATACCCAGTATAGAGCCTACAATAACCTGTGAGCTCGAAACAGGAACCAGAGGTATGGCCGGAAGTCCCAGGTTTGCAAAGAAATCTGAAATGCCTTGTGAAGAAAATAAGTACAGTACAAGTGAATGAGCCAAAACTACTATAAGAGCTGTTTCGGCATTCAATTTCATCAGTGAGTTTCCAACAGTCATCATGACCCTTTTTGAATAGGTTAATATCCCTATTGCTATAGCTAAACCACCAGTGAGAAACAACAATTGTGTTCCATTTAATGTAAAGAACCCGAAATCTAATGAATAATTGGGTGCTGAAGGAACAAAAACACCTACTACATTGGCGATATTGTTTGCACCTAAACTATATGCGCCAAATGCTCCAACTATGAGTAATCCGTACTTGATAAATGCATCTAAAAGAACCAAATGAACCTTTATTTTGGCCAAGATAAACTTTAAAAGTAAAAAAAGTAAAATGGCAAAAATACCTCCCAGAAGAGGACCAGATACCCAGGTAATTACAATTTTAACCAGTGCGTGGTAATCGGTAGGATTGTGTGTAAAAAAGTTCCATCCAACGATAGCTCCAACAATGGCTTGAGAGGTTGATACCGGAAGTTTTAAACGGGTCATCCAGTAAACGGAAAGCGCAGCCGCCAGAGCTACTGTAAATGCTCCGCCTAAAGCATCAACCTCACCTAATTTTCCCAACGTATTCGTTCCTCCATATCCTTGTAATAAGGCACCTAAAATAACGAAAACAGAAGCTAAGACAGCCGCTTGTTTAAACCGAATCATTTTAGAACCTACAGCAGAGCCAAAGACATTGGAAGCATCATTGGCACCTAATGCCCACCCTAAAAAAAGTCCGCTGGATAGAAAGAACAAAAACATTTTGGTGACTTATATTTTTATCTTAATTACCAAAGAAGAAAGTTGTTGAGCAATATTTTTTGCTACATCAGAAACCTGTTCAATGTGTAATGCAAAATATCTAAGATGTATCTTTTCACTGAGCTTAAGTTCATCGGATTGTTGAAATATTTTTCGTTTGATATTGGTAGAAAGGTTATCCGTTTCCCGATGATAAAAAAGCACTTTTTGAAGTCCGTCTTTCACTTTTTCGGGTTGAACAAAAAATGTCCTGGCTGCAGGGATCACATGTTCAACAGATTTAGAAGTCAGGTTCGCCAACTCAAGGTAGTCATTTCTTATAGTTTCTGGAATATAGGGGGTTTCAACCTCAAACTGCCTTAGAACCGCCTTCCCCATATCGACAATATCATCTACACTCTCAATCAAATTCAAAACATCACTGGCATAATTGGGCATTAACGAATGCAAATAGAATTCGTTTTCTATCTTTCGTTGAATGGAATCTGCTTCACTTTCCAACACCATTATAGCATTGATATTTTTTAAAAATTCGTCCGTATTTCCATTAATGTAATTGTGGATACCTTGTTTAAAGTTTAGGTTGCCTAAATCAATTTTGTCAAAAAACTCGTCCATATTTAAAATTACGGACCTAGACGTTTTAAAAATATTGAACATGGCTCTTGATTTAATTTGATGAACAAAATTAGTCTGATTGCGAGAAAAAAAAACATGATATGAATCATGTGTAGTGTATGTAATTAATAAAAGTAGTGTAATGATATATTTTAAAAAACTATATATCAATATTTTAATGTATTAATATTGAGTATATAATAACAGAAAATAAATTAGTATAGTGTTTAAAATTAATTCTGTATAGATTGAAAGGTTCTTAAAATTTTAAAACCATTGAGTTTAAGAGACCATATCAGACAATGGGTAATTTGTTATTATTTAGACTAATTTGGGAAGTAATTATTCCTATTTGTGATAAAAATACCATTACCACTTTTGAAGGGAATTGTAAATTTTATTATTACTGGATACAATTTAATACTTAGTTCGTCGGGGTAG
>JAGQYU010000150.1 GCA_020435885.1 Flavobacteriaceae bacterium | reverse complement strand
CAATACGTTCTCTCAAGGTAGAACTGAACGTTATAGTTCTTTTTTGGTTGAGCAACACTTCATTTATGCCCAGTTTTCCCATCCAGAAAATGGAATGGAAAAATTTATTGGGATTATCTTTTTGCGAAAAAGCAATATCTGTTTTTCTCACTTCTTCAAAAGTTCTTCCTAAAATACTAGCAACATGTGTAAGGGCTACTTCACGTTCATTATTTGTGAGTTCCTTGTTATTTAAAACAATGTCTTCCAGATATTTCCATTCTCTGATAAGATGGCCTTCTTCATCGATAAGTACTCTATTTTTTATTTTGTGAGATTCAATAAAAAGAAAGGTAAGGTGTGTAAGAATATCATAAATATCAGATCTGCCTCTGGTAATTTCAATATTCATTTGATCTTTGTCAATTCTATAGCAGTTTCTTCTTCTTTTCTCAGGAATTATAGGTGTAAAATGTGACTTTCCAAAACCTTCATCAGCTGTTAGGTTTATAAACTGGCATTCTTCAATACCTTCCGGTAAACGTTCAATAACATATAACAATCCGTCTAATTCTGCTTTTTCTTCAGCTATTGATCCATAAATTTCTGGGCGCAGCAACAATAAGGATTGTCGTAACGTATCACCGGAAACCCCCATAGGCTTGTAAAAGCCCCTGTTAAACAAATGCCGCATGGTTATATACAGCTTTTCTATGGCATTTGAAGATTCTTGAGATTTGGTCGGTTTTATAGTATTCATTTAAATAATTTTAAACAAAGATACTATTTGAAATTCTCACATTACTGTTACTTCAAAATATTTTGATATTTATTAGTATCTTTTAATATTTCTGTTGCTCTTAGTATCGATTTGTCGTTGTAAACCTTGTGGATATATTCTCCTTTTTTGTAGTAATATCTTTTAACGATCTCATTCGTCAAATTTTCAATAATCTCGTTTTTATTAACAGTAAGCGCTTTTATTTTTTCGCTTTTTATTTTTGCTGATAATGTACTGTATTCTTTTTCTAAACCTGATTTAAAATTCTCGATTTCAGATACTTGTACTATTTTTTCCAGTTCTTTTTCTGTTTCAGTTTTAAAATTGACTTTCCCGGAATTTAATGCATTGATAAAATCCTGATAATCAGCATCTGTAAATCTAAAATCTTTAGAAGACGCTATCTCTTTATGAGCATAATAAAAATCTGTAGCGTAATTAAAAATAGCATTGGAATTGAATAAACTTTTTGTAGCTTCTGTTCTTTCAATATCATTCAGTTTAATGTCGGGTTCAATACCTCCTCCGTCATAAACGGTTCTGCCATTTTTGGTTTTAAAGGGATTTCTTTTCTTATCGGAAAACTTAGGTATATTTCCATCTTCATCCCTATGCGTATAATCCAGTTCTTGAATACACCTGCCACTTGGAGTATAATATTTTGAAATGGTTAATTTAAGCTGAGTACCATACGTTAACTTGCGATAACGTTGAACCAGTCCTTTACCGAAGGATCGTTCGCCAACAATAACAGCTCTGTCCATATCTTGCAACGAGCCTGCTAAAATTTCTGATGCTGATGCCGAACGGCCGTCAATCAAAACAACTATTGGAATTTCAAGGTCTAGAGGATCTCTTTTTGTCTTGTAAATATCACTCCACTTTTTAATTTTTGCTTTAGTGGTAACCACTACTTCTTCTTTTGGGATAAAATAATTGGTTATTTCAACTGCTTCATTTAGTAAGCCTCCCGGATTTCCCCTAACATCCAAAATCAGTTTTTTCATCCCTTGGGCTTTTAGGTCTTCAAAGGCTTCTTTTACCCTTGAGGAAGCCATATCATTGAATTTTATGAAAGAAATATAACCTACTTCATCATCAATCATATGATGATACGGCACCGGATCAACATCGGTTTTTTCTCGTGTTAATACTTTTTCAAAAACTTCACTTCCTCTTTTAACTTGTAATTTTACAGTAGATTTTGGTGTTCCGTCTAGTAAAAAGAAAGCATCTTCTATAGCATTTTCCTGAACGTTAACATCATTTATCATGATGATTTCATCTCCAGCTTTAAGGTCTGCCTTATCTGCAGAAAGCCCTTCGTAAGGCTCAACTATA
Organism: Flavobacteriaceae bacterium; assembly: GCA_020435885.1. Classification (GTDB taxonomy): domain Bacteria; phylum Bacteroidota; class Bacteroidia; order Flavobacteriales; family Flavobacteriaceae; genus Aureibaculum. The sequence goes on along the minus strand of JAGQYU010000150.1, from coordinate 6,133 downwards.
ATAAGTTTTTTATCAATTATTTGTGTTTCAGCACCTATCCCTCCATGATCTCCGGCTGCATCGATTCTAGCTTTTTCAACACCTTGTTCATCGTAAAACTGCGTATAAGGGTCTAAATCCTTCAGCATATTATCAATAGCTGTTTCTGTTAGTTGCGCAGGATTGGTTTCGTCAATATAATACATGTTCAACTCTTTGAACAAAGTTGTATATATTTCTAGTTGCTTGGCTACTTCAAAATAGTCTGACTGAAGTGCTGTAAATGCAGTAGTAATTAGTAATAGTAATGCTGCAATAGCTATTTTTTTTATCCTTTTCATTCTATTCTTTTTTTTCTTTTTTAAGAAATTTATCAAGTAACTGTATCATTTTTTCTTCTAATTCAACGTATTTATAGTGCTTTTCGTCTATAAACGTGAACATTATAATGTACTTGTCATTAAGTTTATCGTACAAAATATACTTATTTTTCCTGTAACACTCTCGTAATAAGCGTTTTATTTTATTTCTGTCCACTGCATTTCCAAATCTTTTTTTAGATACCGAAAACGCAACTTGTGTGGGGTAATCAGAAGTATAATCCGTTTGTAAATAAATCATCCTCAAAGGAAATTCTGACAGAGAACTTCCTTCTTCAAATAATCTTCCAATCAGTTTTCTGCTTTTTAGTTTTTCTTCCCTTGTTAATGTATATCGCATCAAACAAATGTAATTAATAAAATATTTTATGAAAAAGGGTTTATTGTGTATTTTTGATTAAAAATTAAACGATATCAATATGCCTCAAGATCTTTTTCAAGCTCCAGATTACTATTTACTGGATGAATTGCTTACCGAAGAACATAAATTAGTTAGAGATGCTGCCAGAGAGTGGGTAAAACGTGAAGTTTCTCCAATTATTGAAGAATATGCCCAAAAGGCCGAGTTTCCAACACAAATAATTAACGGATTAGCAGAAATAGGCGCTTTTGGCCCTTATATTCCTGTTGAATATGGAGGCGCTGGATTAGATCAGGTTTCCTATGGATTGATAATGCAAGAAATTGAAAGAGGGGATTCCGGTGTGCGTTCTACAGCTTCTGTTCAATCATCATTGGTAATGTACCCAATCTGGAAGTTTGGTTCAGAAGATCAGCGTCAAAAATATCTACCCAAGCTAGCTTCGGGTGAATATATGGGTTGCTTTGGGTTAACCGAGCCTGATTTTGGTTCCAACCCCGGAGGTATGGTTACTAATTTTAAAGATAAAGGTGATTATTATTTATTAAACGGAGCTAAAATGTGGATTTCTAATGCTCCTTTTGCGGATATTGCTGTTGTGTGGGCAAAAAATGAAGAAGGAAGAATACACGGGCTTATTGTTGAACGTGGTATGGAAGGTTTCTCTACCCCCGAAACACACAATAAATGGTCGTTAAGAGCCTCCGCTACAGGTGAATTGATCTTTGATAATGTAAAAGTACCTAAAGAAAATCTCCTCCCCGGTAAATCTGGGCTTGGCGCTCCTTTGTTGTGCTTAGATTCTGCTCGTTACGGAATCGCATGGGGAGCCATTGGCGCTGCTATGGATTGTTATGACACAGCTTTGAGATATTCCCAAGAACGTATTCAGTTTGATAAACCTATAGGTGCATTTCAGCTACAGCAGAAAAAATTAGCCGAAATGATCACCGAAATAACAAAAGCACAATTATTAACGTGGCGATTAGGTGTACTTAGAAATGATAATAGGGCTACTTCTGCGCAAATTTCCATGGCAAAACGCAATAATGTAGATATGGCACTGAAAATTGCCAGAGACGCTCGTCAAATGCTCGGTGGCATGGGAATTACGGGTGAATATCCAATCATGCGCCATATGATGAACTTAGAATCAGTAGTGACATACGAGGGCACACATGATATTCATTTGTTGATTACAGGAATGGATGTTACAGGGCTAAATGCCTTTAAATAAAATAATTAGTTATATTTAACACATGAAAGGAATTGTACTATGTGTCCTTTTGTGTGTTTCGGTACAAACCACAAAAGCCCAGCCCATTTTTTCTGAAAATGGGTATCCTGAGCATTTTATTGCTGGAACGATTATAGGTGGTGCAACTTCCTATTTTGTCTACAAAAAAACAGATAATAAACTCAAAGCATGGTTAATAGGAACCGCTACTGCAACTGCTGTTGGATTTCTTAAAGAAGCCATTGACCCAAAATTATTAGGTGGTGTAAAAAGTAATACAGATGTATTATATACTTCTTTGGGAGGTGGGCTAGGTGCTAGTATTGTGATTCCTTTAAAAAGAAAAAAGCGAAAGAAAACGCCTAATATTGACACCGCTTTTAACGGATATTAGTTTTATTTCATATCAAAACAAGGGCAGTCTTTACATCGTTTACCCTTTTGATACTTATAACAACATTCAGCTTTTAATTTTTTAGAAGATTTCTTTAAGACCTTTTCTGTATAGATTTGATGATCTTCCCTATAAAAAACAAGCATATTTTTTCAGCTTAAAACACTACAAAAATACTACTTATTTAGAACGATTCAAAATAATTTTTTTTGATTAGTGAAAAATAGTTTTAAAAACCTCCAATGATTTAGGTTTTTTGTAGTCCGGTACGTGTAATTCGTAATATTGTAGAACAACATCCAACAGTTCTTGACGAGTTTTGTTTTTATAATTCTGGTGATTTTCTGTATCAAAATTAGTTTGAAGTAATTCCATAAAATTAATCAATAACTCTCCTGATATAAAATAATTGGACTCCAAATGATTTGTAAATCTACCATGCAAAAGATCAAAATACGATGATGCTGTGTCTATTTCAGGGTAGAAACCTAAATATTTGGTCAATCGCATTAAAAATATCAGATGAAAATCTGTAGCATTACTACGTGTATCAAACCATTGTAACGATGTTTCTAAAAAAGAAAATAATGGTGTATTAGATTCTTCTTCTCGCAACGTTGTTGTAAGTAGTTCAGCTAAAAAAATGGCAATAGTCTGTTTAATTATATTTGAAAAAACCGTTGTGTATGGATAACTTATTTTAGCTTCATTAATAAAATGCAACGTCCTTTTTTCGGAATATTTAGCAGTGATTTCTAGCTGTGTAAGCGGTAAAAAAAAGGCTGGCGTTAACTTTCCTTTTGATTGTTTGTAAATTCGTTTGATGATATATGATTTAATACCTTGATCTGTATAGCATTTTACAATAAGGTCATAATCAGCATACTTGATAGAGCTTAAAACTATAGCTTTGTGCGTTGTAAGCATTTTAATTGATCACCGCTATTTTGGTAATGGATGTTTCTGATCTATCCGGTAAGGTAAGAAGCACAATATAAACTCCTGATGCCACTTGCCGACCAGCCAAATTGGTCTTGTTCCATACAACTTTTCCACCTTTTAGTTCTTGCCCTTCCACAACATTGGTTTCATAAACCAATTTACCGGCACTATCCACAATTTTTACATTAGTACCCCTTGGCAAATGCGTACCGTTTCTTCCGTCAATGGTAACGGATTGATGCTCTTTCTTTACAGGATTTGGATATGCGTAGACTTCTCCAAGCCCATCTCCGTAAGGAGAAACATTATTATTGAAAGCAACAATGCCTTTGTCTGTAGCAAAAAAGACTTTTCCGTTGCTATCATCAACTTTTACCTTTAAAATACGGTTTGACGGCAATGGCGAATTATCTTTATTGAAATTGAACAAGGTTTCCATTCCTGATGTATTGGTTGCTAACACACCACCCGTTTCTGTACCAAACCATTTATTATCAGCCCCATCAATAGCAATGCTATTAACGGTTTGTTCGCCCAATAATTTTTTAGCGATACCATCATCATCAATAATTACTGGGCTAGCATCATAAATTGTATTGTCAAAAACCGTTCCGGCACTAGAATATACAACCAATCCTTTAGCTGTACCTATCCATATTCTATTATTTCTGTCAACCGCTAATGTTCTGGCATTAGGATCGGGTAATGACCCTTTTGTAACTTCAGTTGTTAAGGCTCTTTCTCTGTCTCCATTTTCATTATATACCAATACGCCATTTCTTCTGGTTCCTATCCAAATAGAACCAGATTTATCAATAACCAATTCATTTAAACCTAAGGCAGAATTTGTCATTATAGAGCTTAAATCATAAGAACTCCATGTTCCGTTATTTGACAATTTTTTAAGTCTTTTATCTACCCATGCATTGGTTATCCATAAATTCCCTTGATTGTCAAATGCTGTTCCATTAATACGCACGCTGTGGTATGTGGGATCGTTCGGAAGTAAATCTTCCAATCCGCTATTAGTATGATTCCAATAACCCGTTATCATATCATTTTCTGCTATAACTATTCCTCCTGTTGCATTTGGTTCGCCGCTAAATGTTTGCCCCCAAGAACTGATGTAAATTTTTTCAGGATTATTAACATCAACTGTTACATGCACCAAATCTCTAAAAGGATCTACATCACTAAACGGAATATTAATCCAGTTTTGGCCGTTAAAATGGCTATATCCGTAAGATCTTTGCAAAGGTGTGTAAGCATTATCATAACCCCCATAAACCACCCATAAATGATCATTTTGTACCGTTATTGAAAAAACATCATTAGAAAAAGGGCCTTCCGGATGTATTTCCTGATAATCTATTGTGTTGGTAAAACTTCTCTTTAAAATTCCATATGTATCAGTTGCTAAATAAATATCTCCACTTTCGGCAAAACCAGCATTCAAATCATAGAAATATTGATGGGTTGTGTTTGTAGTCATTTCTTCAACCAAACTACTGTTATAAATGTGCGCTGATCTTAATGTACTAACTGTAATATGCGTTAGCGAAGCCTTAATTTTTAACATAGCCTCAGAAAATGTTGCTACCTGCTCAAGGCTATAAGTATTATTAATTTTATAAAACACATTGTCTTTACAAGTAAAAACCTCATTATTAAATACCTCTATGCTTTTAAAATTACCATAAAATTCTCCTTGTGGATGTTGCCAGTTATTAAAATCTATCAGGTTTAGATTATCAACATCAGCTGTAAAAATTCCTGTTTCTGTGGCTGCATATATCTTTTCATTAAAAACAATTGTCTGATTTACAGAAACTTTCGTTGAATTATTGCCAATAAAATATGTATCACCAAATTGTAGTTTTTCTATATCATAAACAATGATAGCAAAAGGCGTGGAAAGGTATAACTTGTCGTTATGTTCACTTATATGCCTTATATCTTTTTCTCCAGATATAGACAACCGTTCAATATCATTAGCAATAGTTATTTTACCGGTTTTATCAATAATTTCTAATAATCCGGTTTTATAACCTATAATCAGTTTTTCCTGTGATGCACTGTAATAGATGCTTGAAGTTTCTTCACCAGATAGGCCATGAACTGAAGATAATTTTTCAATATTACCAGAAACTACATCATATACAAAAACAGCATTATCAGCAAGTGCGTAAATGTTAGAACCTACTTTTATAAAATCCTTTACATTATTGTACGAATAAAAATCTTCCCAGTCTTTACTGTAATCTGTCTGTGCAGTAATCCTTAAAGAAATCAATATGGTTAAAAATAAAACCCGCTTCATTAAAACTATTTATATTTCTCAAAGATATTCATTATTCAGTAACAGCAAAAAGACTATTTTTAAAGCATCAATAATACTCTGTGATGACATTTGAAATTGAAAGGAAATTTTTAGTAAAATCTACTGATTTTAAAAAAGACTATCTAAAAAAAACATATATAAAACAAGGGTTTTTAAACTCAGATAAAAACAGAGTTGTAAGGGTTCGGATTACTGATAACAAAGGCTTTTTAACTGTAAAAGGATTATCTAACGAATCTGGTACTACACGGTTTGAATGGGAAAAAGAAATTGATAGAAAAGATGCCGTTAATTTATTGACCATATGTGAAGATGGTATTATAGAAAAGTATAGATATGTAATCAATTTTAGTGATTCTGTTTATGAAGTGGATGAATTTTTAGGCGATAATGGAGGTCTGTTTATAGCAGAAATAGAATTAAAAAGTGAAAATGAGCCTTTTTCTAAACCTACATGGTTAGGAAAAGAAGTTACCGGCATTAAAAAATATTACAATGC
>JAGQYU010000149.1:12833-13076 GCA_020435885.1 Flavobacteriaceae bacterium | reverse complement strand
AAAAAATCAGCATTTAAATGATTGTATATAAAAAAAGATGACGTTTTCTTAATTCGGTTATACATCTATAGAAGTCTAATTTAAAACTATAGTAGAAATGAAAACATTAAGAACATTAACATTGATTTTTGCGGTGATGATAGTGAGTACTGCTTTCTCTCAAAGAGAAACCGCTAGAGGTGAAAAAGTAAAGAAAAGGGAAGACACATCAAAAATAGAAAAGACGACCCGAAAAGTAAACGA
>JAGQYU010000149.1:0-12762 GCA_020435885.1 Flavobacteriaceae bacterium | reverse complement strand
ACAGCTAAGAAGCTTAAAGAAGTCATATTTGGAAATTCAAAGCACAAAAAGGAGAAAGAAAACAAAGGCGTAGTTACCATTCTAGTACCTAATGTTGCTTACGGAGATAAGAGTATTGACGAATTATACAATACCCTGGACAAATTAAAAGAAGTAAAAGGTATACAAAGAAATTACAATAATCAGAATATTACGATAAGCATTGATTCGAACAAATCTGCTGACACTCTTTGGCAATGTATTCAGGAATCATTACAACATCTGTTTGTGGTTAAGGAAATGTCAGAAAAAAAGATGCTGCTTAATTTAGCTGATGCCGATTAAATAGAAGCACTTTATCCTTAAAGATTAATAAAAGGTATTTTAACAAAACATTATAACATAATATACTTATGAAAAAGATCATACTAATTGCGACACTTCTTTTCTTTATCCCATCTGCCGTTTCGGCTAAAAAGATTGGTGGTATTTTTGGGAAAAACGAACGAATCGTCAAATTATCCGAAGTGGAAGTAAAAGGGGGCAATGGAGAGGATTTATTTCTGGCATATAAAACAACATCCTTGTTTTTCTTTATGGGAGTCTATATTACTGATGATGGCTATGTCTTGGGAGTAAAGGGGAGTGTAGGTTCTTATTATCCATTAAGTGAAGCAAAAATACAAGAATTACAAGATAAAGGCTACTTACCTGTGCCTATGCCTAAATATCAATTACCGTTATCAGAATGGTTATGGGGATTTTCGTTGTGGATCTTATTGGTAATCCTTCTATTCATATGGTTCTTTCCCAATAGAAAAGCAAATGATTTCAATAAGGGATGTTCTTATTATTTTGGAGAAGATATACCAGTAGATTATCAGAAGGCAAAAATATATTTTGAAAAAGCTGCTAAAAAACAATATGCTCCCGCATTGTATAATTTGGGTATTATGCACCTTAAAGGACAAGGGGTTTCTCATAATACTCAAAAAGCAATGGATTATTTTGAAAAGGCTGTAAGCAAAGGTTCTATGGAAGCAGCTTTTGTTTTAGGTAATATTTACTTTAATGAAGAAGAGTTAAAAGATTTTAAAAAAGCCATTTTATTTTATAGAGATGCTTGTAGTAAAGGCCATGAAAAGGCATGTGAGATGGTTAGCTATATAAAGAAGAATAACCTTGTTTTATGATCCAAACAAATATAAGCTTAACATTACATCTCTTACTATAGTCTGAAAAATTAAATATATTTGAAAAACCCTTACTAATTCTAAATATGACCTTACTATGAAATTATCGCATTATGAGTGGGACCCCGAAAAAGATTTAATCGCTGAAGGGGGATTTGCTGAAGTTTTTAAAGCTAAGGATATCAATACATCTAACCGATGGGTAGCACTGAAGATTTATAAGGAAGCTGTTTCTAGAGGGACAACAGGAAGTACCGGACAAGGGAAATACAGCTTGGAGCAAGAGTTTGCGAAAATAGATGGCCTGTCTCATACAAATATCATTACTTTTTATGGGTTAGAATATATTCAGCACAAAGACGCTATGGGAAGGGTAGCGAATTATCCCGTTTTAATTATGGAATATGCCGGTGAGGGGACTCTTAAAGAAATCATTGTAAAAAAACCTTCAGACGTTGATATAGATGAAATCAGTATTGGTATTATTAAAGCTATAAGTTATCTTCATAGTCAAGGTATTATTCATAGAGATCTCAAACCTGGAAATGTTCTGTTTTCTAAAGACAGAAATGGGAAATTGGTAGCAAAAATTACAGATTTTGGTATTAGTAAAGATGTTCTCGGTGATAAAACGATAGAGCAATCTTTTACTGAAGGAGTAGGGACACCCCACTATATGGCTCCGGAACAGTTTTTTAAGAAAAAGTTCGGTTTGAATGGAGAAGTAAGTGAGCGTACAGATATCTGGGCAATAGGAGTAATCCTTTATCAATTGTTAACTGGAAAACGACCATTTGGACATGGAATAAAGGATTATGAGTTAATTCGTGATGAGATTACCCAGAAAGAACCGGATGTTAATATTATTCCTGATAAGTACAAAAGGATAGTAACTTCCTGTTTGGAAAAAGAAGCAGGCAAGCGTGCCAATTCCGCAAATGAACTATTAAAATTATTGGAGACAGGAATAGATGATGAAGATCTAACCATCATACCTGGTCTTAAAGGAATTTCTTCTGGTGGAGAATCTGTAGAGCCTGAGATCAAGCCTAAAAATAAGTCCCTTGCCTATGGTGTCATTGCTTTGGTGATAGCTGTTATAGGGTTTGGCGGTTATAAATGGTATCAAAATAGTAAGTCGAAGGAACTACTTAATACAGCGTGGGAATATTATAAAGATGGGAAATTTAAAGAGGCTTATCACTCCTTTAATGATGCATCTACATATAATTCAGGGAGAGCATATTATTACATGTCATTAATGAATGAGCAAGGGAGAGGTGTTGAAAGGGATTATAAGAGAAGTGAGGAATATGCTAATAAAGCTATTGATTTAGGATATGATATGGCTGCGTTTTACCTTGGGGATATGAACAGATATGGATGGGGGGTTCCTGTAGATAGTATAAAGTCCATAGAAAATTATAAGTTCAGTTTACAGCAGATTAAGGAGTTAGCAAAAGAGGAGGATGAAGAAGCCATGCATTTATATGGATTGCTGTTGATGGACCCAACGGTTGAGAAAGTTGACTCTGTGTTGTCTTTTCAAATGTTAAAAAAAGCTGCTGACAAGGGGCATCCTATAGCCAGAAGTAATCTAGCTAAATGGTATCAGCAGGGTATAGGGACAACAAAGGATTGTAAGGAAGCCCTTAAATTATATACAGAAGGGGTTGCTATAAATTTTGATAGAAGCATTAATGGCTTGGGTGATTTGTATTATGTAGGATGCGATAGTATTCAACAGGATTATATGAAGGCTATGGAATATTATAAAATTGCCGCAAAACAGAATAATATATACTCTCAAAATATGATAGGATATATGTACCATTTTGGAAAAGGTGTGCCGGTAGATATAGATGAAGCATTGATCTGGTATACCAGAGCTGCCGATGGAGATCACATAAGTGCCTTTAATAATTTGGGATTGATTTATCAAAAGAAGAATAATCATGAAAAAGCGAAAGAGTGGTACGTAAAAGCAGCTAAAAAAAATAATGCCTATGGGGCATATAATCTGGGACTTCTCTTTGCAAATAAAGAATATGTAAATAGCAATTTAGATAGTGCTAATTATTGGTATAGAAAAGCATCATCATTAGAACATGTGGGAGGTGCTCAAGTTCAATTGGGCTACAATTTTTATATCGGACGTGGTGTAGCTAAGAATTTGGACAGTGCTTTTTATTGGTATACTAAATCAGCGTTAAAGGACTACAAAGTAGGTCAATATTATTTGGCAATGATGTATGAAAAAGGTGAGGGTTGTTCACAAGATTATGTTAAAGCTAGAGAATGGTATGAAAAAGCTGCCAGACAAGACTATGCCCTTGCAGATTTTGCTATCGGAAATTTGTATTATGATGGAAAAGGGGTTCCAGTAAGTTACACTGAAGCTTATAAATGGTATGAACAAGGGGCCAACAAAGGAAATTCTTTCTGCCAGTATAGCTTGGGTTATATGTATGAGAACGGGGTAGGAAGAGTTAGAGATTATTATAAAGCCAGAGACTGGTATACAAAGGCAGCATTGCAAGAGCATAGTAATTCGCAAGTCAGTTTAGGGAACTTATATTATAGGGGTAATATTGGGAAAGATTATTATAAAGCTTTTTACTGGACAGAAAAAGCAGCTAAAAAGGATAATGTTTCGGGACAATATAACTTAGGGCTATACTATTATTATGGAATTGGAACATCTCTTAATAAACGGAATGCCGAATATTGGTTTACAAAAGCATGTAATCAAAAATATGAGAAAGCATGCAATATGTTGACTAAGATCAAGAAATAATTATTCCGAAGCTTTAAGAAAGATAATATGAAAATCTACCCTCCTGTCTGCCTTAATGAACGTGGAAATCGTTCTAATAATGAGGATACTGTTTTTCCGGAACAACCGCTGGAAAAAGATAGTTTATTTATGGTGTGTGATGGAGTCGGAGGTCAGGATAGAGGAGAAGTTGCTTCTCAGTTAGTGTGCACTTATTTTTCTGAGTATTTTAGTAAGAACCAGCAGGAGATTGATGAAAATCACAAATTAGGATCAGGGTTACAATATGTAGAAAACAAACTGAAGGATTATGTGGGATCCAAACCAGAATGTTCCGAAATGGCCAGTACCTTAGTGCTTGTATATCTTTTACGAAAAGAGAATAAAGCGCTTATCGGATGGGTTGGGGATAGTAGAGTTTATCATATTAGGAATGGAAAAATACTATTCCAAACGAAGGATCATTCAGAAGTACAAAGCTTACTTGATATGGGAGAAATAACAGAGAAAGAGGTTGAAAACCATCCCCGTAAGAATGTTATTACACGAGCCATCAATGGAAGAAACCCAACGCGTATAGACCAGAAGATTATTGAAGATATTAAGCCAGATGATTTTTTCTTAGTGTGCAGTGATGGTATACTTGAAAATTTAGATAAGGAAAGAATACATGAATGGTTTTTTAAGGAAAATCAACCTGAGGAAATTAAATCTTTAGTTTTACATAATGCTTTGAATAAGACAAAAGATAATTTTTCAATGTATTTAATCAAAGTGAAAAGTGTTGAAGAGATAAGAGAGCAGAAAGTACCTTTCTATTTACAAAGAGGTAGAATAACTGGTTTTATAATTCTGATAATTATACTAATCTTAGTACTGATGAAATTAGTTCTGTAAAAAATAAGCTCATGTAAGATTTAATTTTAAATGAAGTTTAACTATATCCCGAAAATAAATTATGATGAATACAGCTAAGACCATATTATTTTTTTTGATTCTTATTATACACAATCTTGTATATGGACAATCCCAGTCAACTAACTCAGAAAAAGATAAAATTCAACTTTCAGATTGGAAATCTTTACAAAAAGATGAATTTACAATTAAATACCCTTCCAATTGGGATTTAGATGAGAGTGGCCGCATGGGAACAAGCTTTTACTTATTTAGTCAATTGTCAGACAAAGATGATATATTCAGGGAGAATATAAATTTGGTAATTCAGGACCTAAAAGGGTATGACTTAACATTGGACGAATATGTCGAAATTTCTGAAAAACAGATAAAAAGTTTGTTTTATAATGTACAGGTAAGTCTGAATGATAGAATTAGAGAAGGTACCACTGAATACCAGAAAGTTATTTATTCTGGAGAGAAAGGAACTCTTCATTTGAAATTTGAACAATGCTATTGGGTAATTGGGGATAAAGCGTTTGTTCTGACGCTGACTTGTGAAGAAAATGAATTTGACAACTATCAAAGTATCGGTGAAAGCATATTTGACACTTTTGAGATTAAATAAGTTGTGATCTTCATTATGAAAATGTAAGCGAAATTTTTTTTGCAATTTCATATTTAATGGCATCTTCAATCGTATTTATGACACTAAGGTGTATTTCAATTTGTGTTAAGGGTTGGCTTTTATAAAGCTAATCTGAAAATAAGGGAAATGACTTTTCTTTTGAACACCCTATAGGCTTATATAAATGTTGTTAAATATTCTTTATGGGTATTATCTTAAAAATAATTATTTTTTAATTCGGTAATTACCGAACTTTATTTATATTTGCGCCTTAATTTTATAAAAACTAATGATGTTACATATTAAGGATAGCTTATTTGAAGATCTTACAGCACATTATATTTCTGCATTAAACTTGCCTCCTCTTTCTTCAAAAATATTTACATATATGGTATTTGACTTTGAAAGAGAAGGTGTCACTTTTGAAGAAATACAAGAAAACCTATGTGCCAGTAAGAGTTCCATATCAAATAGTTTGGGACAGCTGGTTCAGATAGGATTGGCAGAGTATATTACTAAAATTGATAGTAGAAAACGCTATTACAGACTTAATCCTGAATTTGTCATCACTCGTTTTGAACAACAGATAACTCAATTTCAAAGAGAGCACAGCTTGCTAGAAAGATTAATTGAATATAAAAAACAGGTAGTAGAGAAAGAAGGAGCTGATGAATTAGGAAATGTAGAAATTATTAAAGACTATATAAAGAAGACAATTGAAAATTTAGAAATTACACTAGAAAAATTTAAGAAGAATTATAAAATTTAGAGAATACTAATATGAAAAATTATGTTTTACTTCTGGTTGTTGGATTCCTGTTAATTGGCTGTAAAAAAGAACAGCCACAAAAGACTCAGGCAATGCCTTTTCCAATGGTTACCGTTGCGCAGAAAGATATAACCGTATATCAAGAATTTCCAGCTAAGATTGAAGGGCGTATTAATAATCAGGTGCGCGCAAAGATTCAGGGATATATCAAAGAAGTATATGTGGATGAGGGGCAGACGGTAAAAAAAGGGCAGTCATTATTCCGTTTGGAGACCAATACACTGAATCAATCTGCAGAAGCATCCAAGGCAAACATCCAAGTTGCCCAGGTAGAAGTGGACAAATTGACTCCTTTGGTCGAAAAAGGAATTATAAGTCCGGTTCAACTGGAAACTGCAAAAGCTAATTTATTGCAGGCAAAGGCCGCTTATAATAATGTACTGGCCAATATCGATTATTCCGTTATCAAATCTCCAGTCAATGGCATTGTAGGTGAATTACCTTTTAAAACAGGGAGCCTGATTGGCCCCTCCGATCCTACACCTTTGACTACCGTTTCAGATACTGAAGAAATTTATGTTTATTTTTCTATGAATGAAAGTAAGTATTTGGATTTTTTACAGCAGACCAAAGGAGAAACACTAAAAGAGAAATTGAGTAATATACCTACGGTCCAATTAGTATTAGCCAATGGAGCAATTTATCCGCAACAAGGCAAGATAGAAACTGTTACAGGACAGATTAACCCGCAATCAGGAACCGTTCAGTTTCGTGCAACCTTTCCCAATGAAAACAGATTATTGACAAATGGCAGTAGTGGCGTAATCAGGATTCCCGAGTATTATAAAAACGCTACGGTCGTTCCGGAGCCTTCTACTTGGGAACAGCAAGGAATAATATATGTATTTGGCATAAAAAACAATGCTGTAACACCTACTGTCATTGATGTTCAGACGCGTGTCGATAACATGGCCATAGTAATTTCTGGAGTAAAACCAGGAGATTCCATTGTAGCTGCTGGGGTTGGAACCCTAAGAGCAGGAACTTCTATCATTCCTCAACCGGTAAAATTTGACAGTATCATTAACATACAACCTCAGTTTAAATAAAAGATGATAAAGACATTCATAGAAAGGCCGGTATTATCGACAGTAATTTCTATTATTATTGTTATTCTAGGTATTTTGGGTATTACAAGCTTACCTATAACCACCTATCCTGATATTGCTCCGCCTACCGTTCGTATTTCTGCCAATTATCCGGGTGCCAATGCTGAAACGGTTATGCGATCTGTGGTAATACCTATTGAAGAGCAGGTAAACGGAGTTGAAGGCATGACCTATATTACTTCCACGGCTAGTAATAACGGGAGTGCTACCATCAATGTATTTTTTGAACAGGATATAGATCCTGATATTGCTGCCGTAAATGTCCAAAACCGTGTAGCCAGAGCCAATGCCTTACTTCCCAGCGAGGTAACCCGCAGTGGTGTAACTACCCAAAAGCAGCAATCAAGTGCCTTGATGTTTCTTACCTTTTATACCGAAAGTGAAAACATCAGTGCCACTTATCTTCAAAACTATTTGGATATTAACATCATCCCTGAAATTAAACGTATCAATGGTGTGGGTGATGCTCAGGTATTCGGATCAAAAACCTATTCCATGCGTGTTTGGTTGGATCCGGCTAAACTGGCAGCCTATAAAATAGCACCTAATGAAGTTATAAGTACCATCAACAGCCAAAGCTTGGAAGCAGCTGCCGGTTCTCTTGGCCAAAATAGTGGTCAGTCATTTGAATATACCATCAAATATAAAGGTAAATTCAATGAGGTTACTGAATATAAGAACATCATTATCAAGTCCTTGGGCAATGGAGAATACTTACGGTTACAAGACGTTGCCGAGATAGAGTTGGACGCATTAGGCTATTCGGGTTTTTCGAATCACAGTGGTCGTCCCGCGGTAAGTATGGCTATTTTCCAGACACCCGGTTCCAACGCAAGGGAAATTATTAACAATGTTAAAGACTATCTTACTATTGCTGAAGAAAATCTTCCCGAAGGTGTTGGTTATGCTGTAAATTATGATACCAATGAATTTTTGGATGCTTCCATCTCTAAGGTTATTCAAACTTTAATAGAAGCATTTTTACTGGTATTTTTGGTAGTATACATCTTTTTACAGGATTTTAGATCCACCCTTATTCCGGCCATAGCCGTACCCGTTTCTATTATTGGTACCTTCTTTTTCTTAAACCTATTCGGTTTTTCCATTAACCTGTTGACACTTTTTGCATTGGTCCTTGCTATAGGTATTGTGGTAGATGATGCCATTGTAGTGGTAGAAGCTGTACATGCAAAGTTAGAACATACGGGTAAAAATGCCAGAAATTCTACCATAGAAGCCATGCATGAAATTACAGGAGCTATCATTACCATTACCATCGTAATGGCGGCCGTATTCATTCCTGTAACTTTTATTAAAGGGCCAACAGGGGTATTTTATAAACAATTTGGTATTACACTGATGATAGCTATTTTTATATCAGCTATCAATGCATTGTCTTTATCACCAGCCTTAAGTGCCTTATTTTTAAAGTCTACACATTACGATAAGGAATATGAAGAAAAATCCTGGATAGGTAAGTTTTTCCACCGATTTAACATAGCTTTTAATGCTATGACAAAGCGTTACGGACAAACATTTATATTTTTTATACGTCACCGATGGATTACTGTTCTTTTACTGATCCTGGCAGGTGCAGGTTTATATTTTGCCAATGAAAAAATGTCTACAGGCTTTGTGCCTAATGAAGACCGTGGATTGATCTTTATGAATGTAGATCTGCCTGCCGGGGCTTCTTTAGAGCGTACTTCCAATGCGATGCAGGAGTTTCAGGAAAAAGCCAGAAAAGTTCCCGGAGTACAGGATGTAACCACTATTACCGGATTTAGTTTACTGAACGGTTCCGGTAGCAACTATGGATTTGGTTTTGTGAAGTTAACACCTTTTAAAGAACGGGATTCCGAGGATACCAGTGTAGAAACTATCACTAAAAAATTATTTGGGGTAGGTGCAATGGTGACCGATGCCAATATGATATTTTTCAGCCCTCCTAGTGTGCCCGGGTTCGGAAGCAGTTCAGGATTTGAGTTTTCATTGACAGACCGATCTGGAGGTGATTTAAAAGAGTTGGATGCAACTGCCAAACAATTTATGTACAGCTTGTTTCAACGCCCGGAGATTCAGTATGCGCAAACAGCATTTGACACAGGTTTTCCTCAATATCAAATGGACATAAATGTACCCAAAGCAATGGATGCCGGCATACCAGTGAGTAGTATTATCAGTACTATGCAAGGGTATATCGGAGGCGTGTATGCTGCAGATTTCTCTAAATATGGAAAGCAATACCGGGTGATGGTGCAGGCACCACCGGTTTCCAGAGAAAATATAACCAATTTGGATGCATTATTTGTAAAAACAGCTTCAGGAACTATGGCACCGGTATCTCAGTTTGTAACTTTAGAAAAAGTCTACGGGCCTCAGGCAGTAACAAGGTTTAACCTTTTCCAATCTGCAAGTTTTTCCGGAGCTACCAATCCCGGATACAGTACCGGAGATGCCATTAAAATTATCAATGACATGGCCGAAACCACGCTACCTAAACAATATGCTATTAATTATTCAGGTTTGACAAGAGAAGAGATAAAAGCCGGAAATCAAACATTTGTCATCTTTCTGTTGAGCTTGATATTTGTTTATTTCTTACTTGCTGCCCAATATGAAAGTTACATCATTCCGTTAAGTGTTATCCTGTCACTACCTTTTGGTGTTATGGGAGCTTATATAGGCCAATGGCTTTTTGGGCTGGAGAACAATATTTATTTTCAGATCGCATTGATTATGTTAGTCGGATTACTGGCTAAAAATGCTATTTTAATTGTAGAATTTGCTGTGCAAAGGCGTCATCATGGAGAAAGTATTTCTATGTCCGCCATCAATGCTGCCAAGGCACGTTTACGACCAATATTGATGACATCTTTTGCCTTTATTTTCGGGATGTTGCCATTGGTCTTTTCATCTGGAATTGGAGCTCTTGGAAACAGGTCTATTGCTACCGGAGCTGCCTCGGGGTTGTTGATAGGTACAGCTTTCGGAATTGTAGTAATACCAGTACTGTATGTGATTTTTCAATCTATTCAGGAGAAAATAAAACCTATTAAGGCAGAAAAGCAAGCATAAAATTATCAAATACAGATTATTAATGAAAAAATATATATTAAAGTTCAGTAGTATCATTCTTTTAGGGCTCTTATTGCAGTCCTGTCTAGCGGTTAAGGAATATGAGCGTCCTGTCGATGTAGTAGCTACTAACTATTTTAGAACAGATCAACTATCCGCCGATAGTTTATCAGTTGCCGATTTTAGCTGGAAAGAAATTTTTAGAGATTCTTTACTGCAGCAGTATATTGAAAGAGGGCTGACCAATAATTTAGACATAAGAAATGCCTTACAAAATATTGCGATAGCGGAGGCCTATCTTAAACAATCCAAAGCAGCTTATTTGCCTACCTTAGCTGTAAACTCGCAGGTTTCTCGTTCCACGAGTTCTTTGAATACACAGTTCGGCCAGATCATTGGCCAAAGAGTATATCTTACACAATTTGATATCACTGCCAGTGCTTCCTGGGAAGTGGATGTTTGGGGAAAATTAAACAGTGCTGAAAAAGCCAGCAAAGCAGGTTATTTGCAGACTGTTGCAGCACATCAGGCCGTAAAATCTCAAATTGTTTCGGGTATAGCATCAGCATATTTTCAATTACTGACACTAGATGAACAAAAAGGAACAACATTAAAAACTATTGCTATTCGTGAAAAAAACCTTTCCACAACTAAAGCGCTGAAAGATGCCGGTATTGTTAGTGAAGTAGCCGTAAAACAAACTAATGCACAATTAATAAATGCCAAATCTTCGTTAATTGATATTGATAATTCTATCAATATCGTAGAAAATCAATTGAGTATTTTGATGGGAGAACATCCTCATTCCATAGCTAGAAAGAGCCTTCAGGAACAATATGTGCCGGATGATATAAAAACAGGATATCCTATGGATTTACTTCGTAACCGTCCTGATGTCATAGCAGCAGAAATGGGGCTTATACAAGCCTTTCAGTTAACCAATGTGGCTCAACTGAATATGTATCCCTCTTTTAAACTTTCGGCTACAGCGGGATTACAATCTGTTGATTTTTCCCATTTATTTTCTGCTCAGTCATTTCTAGGCTCTTTAGTTGGAGGTATTACACAACCCATTTTCCAAAAAAGACAATTAAAAACTCAAAAAGAAGTTGCTGAAGCGCAACAGGAACAGGCATTGATAAACTTTAGAAAATCCTTATTGACTGCTGGCCAGGAAGTATCAAATGCCTTACTATTGTTTACTACGCAGGATGAGATCATACAATATAAAGAGGAAGAATATAAAGAATATCAATTAGCAGCAAAGTATTCCAAAGAACTATTGAATCATGGGATGGTTAACTATCTAGAGGTACTAAATGCTGAACAAAACGCCTTGAATGCCCAATTGATAAGTATACAGGCACAATACACTAAGTTAAATGCTTTAGTACAATTATATAATGCTTTAGGCGGGGGCTGGAAGTAGCTTTCCCATGGAGACTAAAAAGGATTGGAGCTGACAGTAAACCAAATCTCAAAGAACTATTTACAACGGGAGAATTTAATAAGTTTTATAATTTTCTTAAATGTAAAAAATATAAATTGCATCAAAAAAAGCAATTGTCAGAAAGTCCAATAATAAAACATACAATTAGGGAGATTATTGAAGCTCTTGGTGATTCATTACAATCAGGAGATTTACATGTGTATATTTCTCATGATAAATTTGAAGATATACCGTTCACTTATCCATTTAGAACTGATAATTATGGGTTTCTAATTGTTCGTAAGGGTAGTATCAAAATACTCTTAAATTTAATTTCTTCCACAGTAACTAAAAATGAAATCATTTTCGTAACCCCGCAAACAGTTCTTCACCTACAAGAATATTCTGAGAATTTAGAGATTGCAGCTTTGAGTTTTTCAACAGATTTTATTTTAAAAAAAACATATAAAATAATAGAAATAGAATCATTCAATTTTTTGGTAAACCAGCGTATTCCAAAATTAAAACTGTCTTTAAAAGATATAAATTTATTTTTAGATCTTTTTCAAATAATTAAAGATAAAAACAGTCATAAATTATTTTTTAAAGAAGAAATTATCGTCAATGCTTTTGGCCTGATAATGTATTATTATGCTTCAAAATTTAGAGGAACATATCCGGATGTAGAAATAAAGAATACTAGGTATGAAGAATTAACATTTAGATTCTTAAAGTTATTGAATGAAAACTTTAAGCAAGAAAGAACTGTACAATTTTATGCCGATATTTTATGTGTTACACCAGGGCATTTATCAAAAATTTTAAAAGAAGTATCAGGAAAATCAAC